>JAYVSG010000200.1:0-10557 GCA_043775535.1 Candidatus Omnitrophota bacterium | reverse complement strand
TGACAGCGGTCGGGGCATTGGCCGTTGCGGCAGGCTGGGTGACTGCAGCAGCGGGAGCAACCGTCGGGACCGTGACCACAGGATCAGCAACCTTCGGGGCAGCGTTCAAGTAGGCAATGACCTGGGCACGCCATTGGGCATCAATGCTCAAGACCGGCTGTGCGACACCAAAAGCAGTGGTGTGCTGTTTATAGAAATTCAGGTATTCGCCGAACAATTTGTTGGCAGCCAGGTATTGCAGGGTCAGGCGGCGGACAGCCTGTTCATCATGGCCCCCTCTTAAGTGGAAGATCTCATGGCCTTCGAGGCGGATCTTCAGCTGGTTCGGGTTAAGGAACACCAGGGCCGGATGCACGACCAGGACCTTGCCTTCGACCCTGACCAGCGTCTTCGCATTGACATCCACCCTCACACCCGTCATCAATTCCTGAGCTTCCTTCCAGGTGCGGTTGAAGCCTGTCTCAATAGCCTTAACCAGTAGTTCTTCAGAAGGCACGTTCACGGCGTTCCAAACGATCTGGTCCGGGAATTTATCCGGATCAATGCCCTGGTCCCTCAACTGCTTCTTCAACGTTTCCAATTCCAATTTGGCCTTTAATTCCTTCATCTTCGCTTCATATTCCTTGGCCTTGGCAGCAGACTCTTCCACCTTGGCATCAGAGACAGTGGCGTTGACCTTGGCCTGGGTGATCTGGACATTGCTGGCGTTCTTGATCTCGACGATCTGTTTAGCCTGGGTGACAGCAGCAGCTTGGGCAGCTATCACTTCAGCATCCCCGTTGACAATGTCGGAGCGGGCAGCCGTATTGGTGTTGACCTGTTCAACCGTCATGGTGGCGATCGCAGCCGGGACAGCGGCCGGGACAACAGCAGGTGTTACGGTTACAGCTGTGGCTGGAACTGAAGCAGGAGCGAAAGGAGCCGCGGGCGTCTGCTGTAAGCCGACATAGGTGATGTTCAGTTTGCGCGGCGTATTCGTGCTGGTGGTCGGAGCAGCAGGTGCAGCCGGGGTTTCCACTACAGGAGCGACCGGCGGTAAGCCAACGCCTTCGTTGAGCAAGCGCAAGGCTTCCTGGCGGTCAGCTTCACGGGCGGCAGCTTCTTTGGCTTCGTCCTGTTCGATCTTGGCCAGCTTGGCTTTTTCAACAGCAAGTTCAGCCTGCAATTCTTCAGTGGTCTTATCGGCATCAGCCTTAGCAACCGCAGGGGCAGCTGGCGTTTCCGGGAACCCAACATAGGTGATCTTAAGCTTGCGAGGTGCGTTCGTGCTGGTGGTCGGAGCAGCAGGTGCAGCCGGGGTTTCCACTGCAGGGGCGACCGGCGGTAAGCCAACGCCTTCGTTGAGCAAGCGCAAGGCTTCCTGGCGGTCAGCTTCATCGACCGGAACGAGAGCCGGGATATCGGAAGTTGCCGCAGGCGTTTGGACCGCAGGAGCGACAGAAGCGCTCTTGAACAGATCCGCGAACTTGCGGTACCAGGCACGTTTCTCAACCTGCGGCTGCTTGGCAGCGCGGGCGGCGTCTTCAGCTTCCTGCTGTTCGATCTTGGTCAGCTTGGCCTTTTCCTGGGCTAATTCAACCTGAAGCTCTTCAGTGGTCTTATCGGCATCAGCCTTGGCAACCGCAGGGACAGATACAATAGGTGTGGTGGTGGCAGGACGCTTGGTGAACAGTTTCGTGAACCAGTTCGGCCCGCTCGTCTTCTTCGGCTCTACAGCGGCCTTGGAAGCAGCAGGCTTATCATCAGACACAGGAACTGAAGCACGGCCGACCGTCTTATTGGCTTTCGGCTGCTCCACTTGCGGTGTCGGTTCAGCAGAAACAGTTACCGACTGAGTCCTTCCAGTGGGGACTTGCGCATTACCGGCGAGTACAGGTCTTTCTTCAACCTTGGTACGCACAGGAACCGCAGGTCCTTCAACAGAAGGACGTGAACCCATTTTACCGTCATGGCCGGTAGGCACAGACGTGGAAGCAGGTCCATTGGAGGATCTATGTTTGAACGAATCTATTAAGGTGCCGAACCAGTTGCGCTTGCGCGGTTCATTGTTCTGGACCGGTGCAGGCGTGGTAACTGCCGGTTGTTCAACCGGACGTTTGGCACGCAGAGCGTGTATTGCATTTTGAGCTGCTTCTTGCTTCTTTAACCGTGCCTGCTCAGCATTAGCCTTAGCAGCCGCCTTTTCGGCAACGCGATCGGCCTTTGCCTTGAGGGCAGCGGCCTTCTGTGCAACAACTGCAGCGGCTTTGGCTTCTCTTTCAGCCTGGACGCGCTTTGCTTCTGCTACTCGCTTGGACTCTGCCGCGTTCTTGGCTTCTTCAGCCACACGACGGGCAGCTTCGCGCTCTAGAGCGATCCGATCAGCCTCAGCTTTGACTGCTTCCGCAGCCAACCTGGCTTTCTCTTCCGCTTGAACGCGTCTTGCTTCTTCAGCTGCGGCTTTCGCCTTGGCTTCGGAAGCGGCCTTCGCTTCTTGTTCTTCCTTGAGACGCTGGGCTTTTTCGGCAGCCACACGAAGGGCCTCACGCTCAGCTTCGATGCGTTGGGCTTCCTTCTGGGCAGCTATTGCCGCCAGACGGGCCTGCTCGATCTCCATTGCCTCAAGTGCTGCTTTCTCTGAACGCAGGGCTTCAAGAGTCCCGCGTAAGAACTTCAGGTCCTCTTGCACACCCAGGATACGGGCCTGCAATTGGGATTCCTGATCATGCTGCTTGTCCAACTGTGCATCTGTGCTTACCAACTGCGCCAGTATTTCAGCGGCAGTTTCCTTCTTTGCTGCAACTGCACTGTTCACAACACCGGCTTTCACCGGCACTGCCACTACGGGTGCTACATTCGCTACATTCACTGCCTCAACCGCCGGGACGGCAACAGCAGCCATAGCCGGAGTTGAGTGATTCAACGTAGTTACAAGTACTGCTACAACTAAGAAAGTTGCGGTAGCGCCCCTTCGGAATACCGACCCTCTGCCACGGAACATCCGTGCCAAAGCTTGCAGCGTGGTAGACCACACCCCAAAGCCCGTATCGACGGCCTTGTGTTCTACGGACGCCATGGCCTGTCCGGGCAACTGGACATCGGCCACAAAAGGAAGGACTTTCAGGCCGCCATCTCCAGCGCCAGTACCAGGACCGCCGGGAGGAACGACCGGAGGTGCGGCAGGCGTGACAGGAGCGGTCGGGCCGACAGGCAGGCCAGGACCGGCAGGGCCGAATGGATCTTTGTGGTTGGTGCTCTTCGGATCAGATGGTCTGGCCGCGCCGCCCAATTCAAAGCCTTGGACCTCTTCATCGGCAGGTATGACTTTATTCTCGGTTGTGCTCACGTTGACGCGGGTGGCATTGACCATCACAGGGGTGGTCAAGAATTCCGCACGCATACGGGCAAAGATCTCATTGATACGGTTCAGCTCTTCAGCCGTAGCCGCCTTGATATAGACGGCAGAAATGTGGTTGATGTCCGGGATGAACTGGCGGTATCCATCCGGAAGGGCGGCAGAGAATCCTCTTTGCATCCTGGCACGCAATTCAGGAACGACCGGTGATGTGGTCTTAAGTTCTATGACGACCGAGAAATCCGGCATCAGGCGCGGGCCGATGACCTGGTATTGGTACGCCGGCAAGCCCTGCACGTTCTCTGCGAGACGGGCAAGCACTTCATCGCGCGGCATGGGGCTTGGACCGATCATGTCATTGGAGATCGTCGTATGGATACGATCGATGGGGCTGTAGGCCGCCTTGACGCCGGCAATATCATTAAGCGCCTGGACAACTGCGCGCTGGGCCTCTTCGACCGCACGGCGGGCATTCGCCTGCTCATTCAAAGGTATGTTGGTAAAGACAGAGTAGCCGGGACGGACAGCTGCTTCTGCATTCTTGGCCAATTGTGCGGCAACAGCAACCTCATCGGCAATCTTAGTGTTCGTTTCAGCCTGCTTGCGCGCATAGGTCTCTGCCTTGGCAGCGGCATCCAGCTTGGCGGCGGTAACAGCAGGGTTTTCCTGGGCAGCCATCACACGGGCTTGCTTGTGCTGTGTATCTTCTGTATTGATGGTGGTGTTCGGGGTGATCGCACCTGGCACGTTCTTGTCAAAGATCCGGTCAATGACACGGAGGAACTCACGCACAATATAGAAGATGGTCCCAAAGGCCAGCATGCCTGCGAACACGCCGCTGATGCTCAAGGGCAGGAAAAAGATCAGCGCGGTCCAGGACTTGGTGACCGCCAGCCAGATACCCGTACCCAACATGGCAACTTCATACACATCCAGCCAGGAGCTTGATGCGACCAGGCCGGCTTCGGTCACAACGCCTTGTCTATCCAGCTTATTGGTTTTGAGGAAGTTAGCCCTATTCTGCTGGACGGTCAACGGGGTCTTCAGAATATCGGTGTAGTAGCCGCGCAGGACGTGCAGCCACTTCATATAGCCATCCACGCCCTTGCCGCCGGTGGTCCATGGGAACATACCCGGAGAGGCGATGATCGGTGAGAACATCCAGAGGACGACGGCCAGGATATAAAGACCGGACCAGACGATCGGGACGGCCTGCCACAGGAACATGCCTAAGGCGCTGGCAAATATGACTGTCGACGCAAAGTTCATCTGGAACCGGAAGGATTCCTTGGCCGTTTTGAAGGTCTCCTTCTTGGTATGTGCGTCATAGGTAGAGCCGAAGGAATATATCTTGTCCGTAAAATTGAACTTCTCAAGTTCCGTACCCTTTTGCGAGATGACGAACTTGGCCGCGCCCAGCATACCGTTGAAGACGCCGACGGCATAGACCGGGATATAGGTCATGTACACCACGACCAAGGCGGGGAAGATGCCGAACATGGCTGGCACGGTCTGATTGATCTGGCGGCCATGGCGATTGACAAGATGCGTGATGAGCATGGCAGCCAAGGCAAGCGGAATGGTCACCGCAAAGGCCTGGCTGAGTGTCAGGCCAAGGGTCCATCCCAACCAATGGGCGGTCAGGGTCAGGAAGGCCGTGGTCGGAACAACGCCCGCGTAATATAAGATGCCCTTGAATACGCCGCGCTCAAGGATGGCCTGGCCGATACCCGTAAAGCTGATCATCTGCGAGAACCAGATGCCCACGACCGCCAGGGTGATCGCCAGCGGGAAGGCGGCAAAACCGCTTACGCCCATGACCAGTACGGTTGCCAAATACATCGGCATGGCCAGCATGATGATGGGCTTGCGGGTGAAGAAGCTTAAGGTGAAGAACAGCATCAGCTTCTGGTACCACATATAATCCGGGCTTTGCATCAGGCGTGTCAATTGACGGCCGATGACCAGCTCACCGGAACCGGAGGCGAATTTCTGGAACGGAAAGGCTCCTGCGGGGAGACTGACCTCACGTGCCTTACCGACCTGGAAATACTCCTTATGGTCGATGCGGTAACCCTTATTCTTGAGCCAGACCTGGATGGCCAGCATGATGTCCTCGGAAACATAATCCGGAGGAATGGTGCCGAATTCTTTGAGCAGCTCCGAACGGAAGAAGGCGCCGTGGCCATAGAAACCAAGCGAACCGGCCACCGCATTGACGCGCATGACAAAACTGGTCCAGGTGCGGTCGCCAAAGCCGTGGGCCTTACCGATCCAATTGAACTTGTCGGTGAAGATGAACTCGGGAACGTTGGCCACCATCATGAGCGGATCGCGGTTGAATTCCATCAGCAGGTTCGGGATCAACAGGGCATTCTCGAAACGGATATCATTGTTCGCATCCAGGAACAGGTTGATGTCGCCGGTGGACCAGTTCATCATATTGTTCTGGTTCATGGGCTTATAGTTCTTTGCGATTTTAAGGAAGGCCGGGGTGGTCAGGTCGACAAAATCTTCCTTCTCGGCAGAATAATAGCTCATGCCGCTGACCTTACCGCTCAAATAGGCGACCTGCAGGGCAACGCCGGGATACTTCTTCAAGATCGCCTGCAGGTCCTTGATCCTTTGATCGCCCTTGTCCTTCAAATCCTGATAATCCTGATAGGCCCAGAGCAGCTGCAGCTTCTCTGCCACCTTGGCCATGACCGCATCCTTGTCCTTGATCTCAGGGAACAATTTACGGACGATCTGCTCATACGCCCTCCAGACATTGACCATGCCTTCGATGGTGCGGTAGAGACGCTGGAAGCGCATGTTGGCAAAAT
The DNA here is from genome assembly GCA_043775535.1 of Candidatus Omnitrophota bacterium. GTDB lineage: Bacteria > Omnitrophota > Gorgyraeia > Zapsychrales > Fredricksoniimonadaceae > JACQQW01. The sequence goes on along the minus strand of JAYVSG010000200.1, from coordinate 4,398 downwards.
CCTCGACCATATTGGTCAGGGCCGTCTTGTCCTGGACGGACAAATGTTCGGGCAGATCGAATGATTCCGTTTCACTTAAGTTTCTCCAGGTCCGGATCTGGGCCGCGGTGATCTTCCCGGCAAAGGTGCGTTCGATGCGGTCGATCAGGATCTGCCATTCGGCAGGGGCTTGTTCAATGAAATGGGTCAGCAGGGTCTTGCTCATCCCCGTGGTCTTGACGACCGCCTTCGTGACAGGATCGATATTTTGGATGGGCTTATTGAGTTCGTCGGCGGTCAGATGGTCCATGACCACTTCAGCAGCCGCGGTGACGTTTACGGTAAAGGACGGCATCTTCTCCCAATCGGCACGGACGAAGGACGGCTTCTTCATCAACAACACGCTGGTGGCAAAGTATTGCAGGCGCTCCCTGGCTTCTGCGACACGCAAAGGTTTCTTCACATCACCCTTGCTGTACGCCGCCAGCTCGTTGGCGCTGATAATATTGTTCTCATGCAATCTCTTAAGGATGGCCTCCCAAGTGGGCTGGCCGACGGCCTTGATCAAGCGGTCAGCGTAGCGGACGAATTTACGATGCGTGGTGATCTGGCCCAGACCCAACATCCAGCCCTTGACCATACCAGCCACCGTCTGTGATAAATAGATAAATGTGTAGGTATCCAGGACATAGAAGAGGATAAACGGTGCCCATAAGACAGCGATCATGCCGATGGTGGCCAGCGGGCTTAGGCCAAAGGCCAGTATGGCTGCGGTCGGAATGCCCAGCCACTTGAACACAAAGAAGTTCCAAATGAATTTCATGGCCAGGGTCGGTGTCCAGAAGGCCACGCCAAATCCGAATTGCTTGGCAAAATTGGTCTTATAAAGATCGATCAGGGATCCCTTGCCCTCGGCCTTGAAGCGCTTGATGGTCTCTTGGTATTTCTGGTACGGCAAGACCGCCACATGGTAGCCGGCATAGGCCAAGATACCCGCGCCCAAGGTCCAGGTCACAGCGGCGGGGATGATCGCCGGATAAACAACCCCGAGCAATACGGTCATGGTGACCGGTATGGCAGCAACCGGTACATAATTATTACGGATATAGGCCACCCAGCCGCGGGAACCGATGAAGGCGACGGTTGCCCCGATCAGGGCACCGATCGTGCCCAAGGCAAAGACAGGCAGCCCAACGCTTGCGGCCCAACCAAAATGAGCGGCGACGAGACCCAACGCGACACCCGCACCCAAGCCCCATAAACTGTTCTTGCCGATGGAACCATAGGTGCCGGACATGTCGTTGTAGGTCTTATACGGCTTGACCTGGGCGCCGACCTTCTTGACCAGAGCTAGGTCAGAAACGGTGTCCTTGTCATACAACTTCCAGGCCAATGCAGTCAATTCAGCAAGCACGTCCTTGATCGGCTTACCATTCCAAGTACCCTTCAGAAGCTCTTGGACCGTGCTCTTATCATTCAAATGGTCCTTCATGTCTTCCCAGGTCAAGCGATGATCTTTTTGGACAGCGTCGATATTTTTGTAGAACGGGTTAATGGCCGCATACCAGGCATCGATCTCTGTTGCATAGAACGTTCCAACCGTGCCGTTATGATTGCCGTTCAAAGCACGGACAAAGTAGACATATCTCAACCACGGCAGGATGGAGCGCATATGCGTACCGCGGGTATAGATCAATTCAGAAAGGATGAAATTATTAAAGCCTCTGTCGTAATTAGCCGGGGCCTCGACACCATTGGCGGTCATCCAATCATCCAGCTCATCGAAACGGTCCTTGATGTGCTTGGCCAAAGACTTGTTGGTGCCGTTAAGGATATCGACCAGCTTGGACGCGGTAGACTTATTGGTGTCTGCATCGAAGCCAAAGCCCTGGGCCTCAATGTAGGCATTCAGTTTCTGCTTCATGACATCCACATGGTCCGAAGAAGCTCTTATGGCAGACAATTCATCCTCGGTAACGATGCCTGCGTTAACAAAGGCTTCGTCCAAAGCGGAACGGGTGCGGTCGCCGGTCACCATGTGGGTGAGGTCTTCAGTGGAAGCCTTGACCCTGCGCTTGTTAAAGAACATGGCCAACCCGAGGCCGGTGATCACAAAAGCGAACATGGACAAGAACCCGTAGGCGATCCATTCCTTGATCTGCAGGCCCTTGCTGGATGCATCGCGCACGAACTCAATGGCCTTGCTCTTCTGAGCGCCCTCATCGACCACCTTATAGCTGATGTCCCACGGGCCTTCACCATGCTGCTTGAATTGTTCGTCAAAAGTGCGGTCCAATTCAAACCAGCCGTCCACCCTGTCTTTACGCAGGTAGACGCCGTCCTTGAATTCGTAGCGCTGGACGGAAACAGTGTTGGCTATCGGGTCAAGTTCGCGGACAAAAACACGCTCAAGCAGGTATTCCTTGCCGTCCTTTTTGACCACTTCGCTGTAAATATAGTCAAATCTTTTGGACGGAAGGTCCTTGTCGGCGTTCACCGTACGGGTCTTTTCAAAGATATTGCCGACCTCTTCCTTGGAGAAACGCACGGCATAAGACGGTCTTTCGAATGTGCGCGTAGTGTCGTAGATGGTGAATTCCTGGCCCGAGGTCAACACAGGAGCACCGGCAAAGCCCTGGGCAACACGATGGATAACGCCATCAAAGACGCGGGTCAAAAGCTGTCCGCCGCTTAAAGTGTAGGCTTCAAAACGCTTGCGGTCATCGGAATCATTGTTGTCCATCTTATACAGGGCGGTGCGCACCCCATTGACGGTGAGTACTCCATCAAAGGTCATGACCGGACCACGGCTGCCGTCCTTCTTGATCAATACGCTCTGCGGTAATACACCGGTCAGGAGGCCTGTTTTCTCCCGTTTTTCAGCACCAGCAGTATTGACAGCAGGCAATAGCTCAAGGGCGCGCTTCGGATCAACACCAAATTTGGTCAAGGCATTCTGCATCTGCTCATTGTTATTGACGAGCCACCAGCGGTTAATGGCAATATCCCCGTTAGTCTTGATCTCGGCTACCTTGCGTCCGGTACTGTCAAAGGGCACCAGCACCATGTACACCGGCCTGTTCAAAGCGCTTGTATACCGACCATCGATGCCCGGCAGGAAGGAATCCCTGCGCACAATGGTCAATTTGGTCTGAGGCGTGATGCCGAATTGCTCCAAATCGGCACGCAAGCTGACCCCAACCTCATTGTTATAGGCCTTCTGGACCTTACTGATCAGGCTGGCAGCTGTGCCGTCGATGGGCAGAACACCCTCCTTATAATCACGTTCAACATCCGCAGAGGTCAGAGATGTGAAGCGATCCTTAAGCTGCATATCCGGGGTAACAGCAATGGTTTTGATCTGTTCACCACTAAGCTCATCGAACTGGGTGCCGACAATGATCTCCATCGCACGCGTTCCGTCGTAGCGAACCGTGACGAACTTACGTTCTTGGGGATCGAATAATTGCTTGAAGTCGACCCAGCTCTCGCCCTGGACCGTGGTGACCTTGATCTTTTGAATAATGGAATCAGCGACAATACCGAACTGGTCAAAAACCTTCTTGATCTGGGCATCCTTGACCAGATCGTTAAAGAACATGCCGTCCTTACCTGCGGTGATCTGCTCAGCCTTGTCGATGGTGTGGGAGTACTCAAATCCCTGGGCCGTACCGCGGCGGACAAATACTTCACGACGCATGAACTCATTGGTGTCGTCGTAGATGTGCTTGTCGAGCTCATGGAAGGATGAGTCGGTGATCCCGCTCAGCAAGGCTTCCTTCGTTGTGATGGTCTTGGGCAATTGCACCTTGCCGGCGTATTGCTCATCCTTCAAACCAGCGGCGTTCATCTTGATCTGGCCCGCAAAGGCAAATTCACCCGGCTTCTTATCAGATAAATTGATATAGCGTATCGTCGACTTATTGTCCTGTTCCGTAACATCCGCGACGGTCAGGACATTGTTCACCGGCTTGCCATTGATGGCAACGGTCAACCCATCATTGGCCCTGATCAGCTCATTCGAATAGCTGCGCTTGGCATCAACAGCCATCGCATAATTACGGATGGCGCTCCAATGCTCCTGAGCGATACGGACAGAATACTGTTCGTGACCCTTGGCGTCATAGTACACAATGTCTTGGCCCAACGGACGGATGGTGAGGGCCGGGGTCTTGGCCTTCTTGTTCTCATAGGCATTGATGACCACCGTGTGCTGTTGCAGGTCATGGTGAACGACCACATGCGCATACCCCTTGGTGTCGATCCCAAGCACAGCGGCTGCTTGGGCATCGAGTATCTGGGTTGTGGCAATGAACTTGTCCTGATTGGCATCAAGATCCAAAAGCTGCTTGTCCTTATCCGCGACTTCACCCTTCTCGGTGTTCTCATACATCGTATAGATGCGGGTGGAACCATCCG
>JAYVSG010000199.1:0-4703 GCA_043775535.1 Candidatus Omnitrophota bacterium | reverse complement strand
CTTCACTTTGTCCACTGTAGGTGCCAGCTTCGGTGGCCGCCGTGTCCCAAGATGCTGTTGAGCTGTCTGAATATCCCCCTGCGTAGATTTCATCACCGGTTACAGCCAAGGCTGTGACTTCATCACTTCCCCCAGCCCCCAGCCATTGCAGCCAATTGGCCGTAGGTGTCGTTGCATCTCCAATTTCAACCACAAAGCCTTCGCTGCCGGCCGTGTATGTTCCTCCCTGTTGTGATACTGCCGCAGAAAAATACGCACTCGCACTGCCACCAACATAAATCTCATCACTGCTGGCCTCAATGGTTATCGCATTGATTCCGATAGTTGTGCTGCTTTCAGCAGACCCCAGCCAAGAACCATAACTAATGGTCGGATCAATCAGCAAAGGATACTCCCCCTCTTGCGCCTGAATATCAAAAGAAACCTCCTCATCCGCGTAGGGTGAAGAAGCTGGTTCTTTTGCTGATCTCGTCCAATACGTGATGGGGTCGATGTGGAAGGTTTTATGCTTGCCGTGAAGAGTTAGGCCGCCCTTGGGATCAGACTCAAGCTTTGGAATAACATCAGGATTATCTGACTTGAGTTTCCAGGAATACCGCGATCCCTCAGGAATGTTGGGCTTAGGACTAAAGATCCATTCCTTGAGGACCTCCTCATCCGCGTAGGGTGAAGAGGTTAAATAATAAACAATGTATTCCCCATTATTAGAAAAAACGGTGTACTTGGTGTTTTTGGATGGGTAGCAAGACTTAATGTATTTTCCCGATGGAAAAGAAAGTTCAAATAAAAGATTCTCTTCTAAATTTATCGATGGAATAACTGGCTCATTAGACGGCGTACAGGCAATGGACTTCATATGGCTTATGGTCGTCTGAGGAATTAAAGCTTCAATGCGCCGCTGGACATCAGGCCAACTTTCTTCTGCCCAAGCCTTGTTGATGATCCCAAGAAAGCCGCCTATAACTAAACAAGCCAATAACCTCTTCACCCTACGCGGATGAGGAGGCCCTTGACGAATTTCTATTGAGAATCTAGAATGAATCTGTTTCAAAAACTTCAAGAAAGTTCCCCCACTTTTTTATCATAAATTCCCCCGTTTTATTAAGAATCCGCACAAAGGAGAATTTATGGAAAAAACCATCCCTCTTGTCACTGGCCAAATTTATCACATCTATTCAAAAAGCATTTTCGGTTACAAAATTTTCAATCGAGCAAATGATTTCAAACGCATGCTCTTATTGATTCAATATTACCAATATGACAAACAGTCGATGCCACTATGCCATTTTCTAGAATCTTACCAAACTCGAAAACTTGGTTTTAGTGAGCACCTAAAGAAACTAAACGAACAAAAAGAAAAGCGAGCTGAGATCGTTGCGTACTGCTTAATGCCAACTCACGTACATTTCATTCTTCGTCAAACTAGGGATAACGGCATTAGTCACCTGCTTAACAAAACTTTCAGTGGTTACTCGCTATATTTTAATTTGCTCCATAATCGTCGTGGCCCACTTTGGCAAAGCCGCTTCGGGCGCAGGCTAATCAAAGACGATCGTGACCTGATTGTCACTTCTCATTATGTGCATGCAAATCCAGTTAAAGATTTAGGAAAAGCAACGCCGAAACATTGGCCTTACTGCTCTTATAACGAGTACTGTTGCGATCCACATCCAGAAAGCACGCTTTGCGACGGAAGAAAAATAATTTCTCTCAAATCAATAGAATACGAATCTTCAATGAACGAATACCTCCTCAACCGCGTAGGGTGAATTCATACTACGCGGATGAGGAGGTCATTTCTTTCCTAGTCGGTCGGTCCATATTTTTGCGTCTTTGGGATTTAGGCCGGGTAGCGGGTACTTTTCTGGATCCTTGGTCCATTTGACCTGGGCTTGTGAAAAATAGCTCTGCGCCTTCTCTTTATTTCCCATTTTCGCCTGCAAGAGCCCTAGGTTATACAAAGCCTGGGCATTGTCTTCGTCCGCTTTAAGTGCCCCCAAAAACATTTCCTGTGCTTCCTTAGTCTGGCCTTCTTCGAAATCAATGCGACCCGCCTGCATATAGGCCTCGGGTAAAGTGGTATCAATTTGGGTCGCTTTTAAAAAATCCTCCAGAGCTTCCTTCTTTTTACCAGTTTTGTAAAGATAAAGCCCCCGGTTGATCCTTACCTCATAAAAATCAGGGTTCAAAGAAAGCGCCGTATTGTAATCCGCCAGAGCCTCTTCTTTTTTCCCAAGCTTCATCAAAGTAACACCGCGATTATTGTAGTATTCAGCTTTTTCCAACTCGTAGTAAATGGCCAAATTAAAGTCCTTAAGGGCCTCCTCGTAATTCTTTTCCTTGGCATACAAAAGGCCCATGTTGTAGTAGGATGCGGCATATTGACTGGCTGATTTTGCCGGAAGCATATTCTTGCCTTCTTTATTGACCCTGCGGCGGCCAGCGATTTCCATCGCTTTCTTGAAGTCCCTCATTGCCGCTACTTTATCGTCTTTACCCAAATAAAAGGAACCACGATTATTATAGGCAAAAGCCAAATCCGGCGAATATTCCGCCACCCTGCTCCAAAGGGAAAAACCATCCCGCCAGGCAAAAGCATAAACGAATGTGCTTGTGCCAAGCACCAACGCCAGCCCAACCAACACCAGCACCGCTGGTCGCCGGAATTTTTCCCCCTTATTCCATGCATATTCAAACAAACGCCCCAGCCCTAAACAGGCCCCAAATGCCGGCACGTACAGGAAACGGTCTGCGACGACCGAAATGTCACGCCAGTCAAAACGCCACAAAAAGAAACTCGTCAGAAAATAAAACGCAAAGGCAAACACCAGCCAGCGATTCTTAGCTCCCCGCCAAAGCACCACAGCCGTTACCACCAGCACAATCACCGTAAACCAATAAACAGGATTGACCAACTCAACCGGCTCAGGCATGCCATAGACCGGCGAAAGACCACCCGGCCAAATGAATTTTTGTATGTAAAAAGCAGCACTCCAAAACCAGACCAAAAACCCCGTCGCAAAATCCAGAGTGATCCCCCGGGAGTTTTGTGTGTAAGTCACCCAAGCCAACGGCAAGATCATAAAAATAAACGGCAATTTGTCGATAATCATGGTTGGGGTATACTTCCTGCGGCGCATCCAATCAATGAGGAATAAGACCCAGGGAAGACTCAGCGCCATGGCTTTGGAAAATATACTTAACACCCCAAACAGCAAGGCCAAGCCATAATTCAGTTTGTCTTGCTTATCCAAATAACGCACATATGCCCATATGGAGAGCAGATAAAACAGCCCGTATAAAAGGTCTTTTCTCGCTGTGATCCAAGCGACGTTCTCAACCCTCGTCGGATGCACCGCAAAAATAAGCGCGCAAGCAAAAGCCCCCCAAATCCCTAAACCAAATTGACCTGCCAAAAGAAACACCACTAGGACCACTGCCAAATGCAAAGCGAGATTACTCAAGTGAAACACTAAAGGATTCTTACCAAACAGCCAGTATTCCAATCCCCAGCTGATTGTCGTCAGCGGTTGGTACGTATGATTAGCACTGTCTGCTTTTAAAAAAATCTCGGGAATTTTGGCAAGTGTGAACTGCTGGACCAGGGGGTTTTTAAGGATATGGGCGTCGTCGTCCCAATTGACGAAATCCGCGGAAATAGCTGGCGCAAAACTTACAACAGTCACCAAAAATAAAATAATAATAGCTTTCTTAAAATTCATAACTCTCCTTGATGCCTCCTCATCCGCGTAGGGTGAATTCATGCTACGCGGGTGAGGAGGTTATGGTCCGAATGCTAATGATGAGGTGCAGTAATAGACACTGCCGTCGTAATAGCAGGAGACAATGTCAACTGCACTTGCCGTAGTTGTCAACGTCGGGGCTGTGCTCGCAGGCCACTTGGCGTTAGTCCACGTTGCTGACTCGCCGCCGCCCGCGTCCTGGACGACCTTGACCATGAAGTTACCCACCCCGCCAGTTGGTCCTGAAAATGTAAAAGCATGCGATACATTTCCTGTCAGGGTCACCTTTTGTTTATTCCCATTGTTCCAGTTGATCGCAACCGCCCCGCCCTCGCTGCCTTCATCATATTCACTATTTAATGTAATTGTATTATTGACCTGCAATGCCGCGCCAGGCTTCCAGGTGCCGATACCAACATTGCCGTTCATCACCGTCAGCCCCCCAACAGGGATAGTCGTTCCAATACCGACATTGCCAGAAGGATCGATGCGCATACGTTCAGCGGAATTTGTGATAAATACTAACGGCGTCGAACTCCCTGCTGCCGCCAGATACGTTAAACTAGCATAGGTTGCAGCAGCACCTGAATTACCGTAACCTAACCCTCCATGAATAGTATTCGAGCTATCAAAAATATCAAACGCGGCATACCCGGTTGAATTAGTATTTTGTATTTTAAATACTCCACCCGATCCATTATTACTCACAACATCCAACAGTAATCCAGGAACCCAAGTGCCGATCCCAACATTGCCGTTCATGACTGTCAACCCCGCCGCCGTCGTCAAATTCGTCCCAATGCCCACATTATTGGTCGTACTGATCCCCACATTGCTGGCACCCAAGGTCCAACCGGTGCCGCCAAGGTTGGTTAAAGCGGAGCCGTTGCCAGAAAATGCCGTCGCGCGCACCGTGCCGGTGACATCCAAAACCGTGCCCGGCGTAACAGTGCCGATACC
>JAYVSG010000198.1:0-9814 GCA_043775535.1 Candidatus Omnitrophota bacterium | reverse complement strand
AAGAGTTTATGGTCCACGCCAACGCCGAGTTGGGCCATGCGGACCGCATTGCCGAGCGAATCGTGCAACTCGGCGGCGAGCCCAACTTCCATCCGGAAGGTCTGCTCTCGCGCGGCCACGCCGACTATGACGAATCCAAGGACCTGACCGCAATGATCAAGGAGCGCAAGCAGGTCGATCCTGATGAAGAGCGCGAGCGCCGCCATACACAGAGCGTGAAGCGTTTCCTGACCGCGCTCAAGACCTTCAAGAACGACATGGATGCGCTCAAGCTTATTGAATCAGACATTGCCGAAGAGGCGGAAGAATTACTCAAGAAACTCGAAGAAAAATATTTATGATCGATCTCTCCGCCGCCGGCGAAGAACAGCTTTTGGACACCAGGCTTTGCGACCTTCCCATCACCATTGAAGGCACGTGGCTTGAGGAATGTGTCAAGCAGCTGTACGCGGAGCTCGATGCCAAGGGCCTGGCCTTTCACCCTCCCTGTTACCTGGCCGATGAATGGCTGACCCCCGAGGGAGAGGCCGTGGTCGGCATCCCGTTCTACCTAGCCCACCCCGTTTTGACCAAACTTGAATATAAGATGATGTTGGAAGCTGAAGGTGAAGGCAAGGCCTGGTGCATGCAGCTGCTGCGCCATGAGGCGGGGCACGCGTTTTCCTACGCCTATGGCCTGCACAACCGCGAGGATTGGCAGAAGATATTCGGCTCCTCCCAGGAGGAGTACGGGGACAACTATAAATTCAAGCCTTACAGCAAGAGCTTTGTGCGCCACTTGGACGGTTTTTACGCCCAGTACCATCCCGACGAGGATTTCGTCGAGACCTTCGCCGTGTGGCTCACGCCTGATTCTAACTGGCAGGAGAACTACCGGGGCTGGAAGGCCATGCCCAAATTGCAGTTTGTCGATGGATTGATGAATGAGATCAAGGGCAAGCCCGCGCTTAAGTCCAAGCACCGCAAGCTCTGGAGCCAAAAGAAGCTGACCATCACGCTGCGCAACTACTACAAGAAGAAACGCCAGGATGAGCAGGAGGAATTCCCGGATTTCCACGACGTGCAGTTGTACAAGATGTTCAAGTCCCTCACCCATGAGGAATGGATCGCCTTCCGCAAGGAACAGCGTAAGAACAAAAGCGTACTGACTGCCGAAGCCCTGATCAGGTCCCATTCAAAGAACATCTTGAACAGCATTGACCGCTGCACGGGAGAGCGCAAGTATATCATCAGCGACCTTTTGAAGAACATCGCGCTACGGGCCCGGCAATTGAACATGATCGTGACCGATGCCGAGGCTGTGACCGTCATGAGATTGTCCGTTTATGTCACCAGTCTGGTCATGAATTACGTGCATACCGGATGGTTCAGGGGGGAGAAGCGGCGCACATGAAGAAAAAATTGAATGTCCTCATGCTTTTTTACAGTCCCTACCAGATGGCCCGCGGGTATGACTACAAAGAAGAGTTTGCCGACCCCGACAATATGTACACGGAAAAAGACGTCCTGGAGACTTTAAAGGCACTTGGCCACCACGTCACCTTGCTTGGCATCTACAATGACATTACTCCCATTTTCGAGGAGATCCGGGAAAGTAAACCCGATGTGATCTTCAACATGATGGAGGTCTTCAATGACCAGACCCATCTGGAAAAGAACATGGCCGCGCTTTTAGAAATGACCGGTATCCCATTCACCGGAGCTTCATCCGGCGTGCTTTACCTGGCCAACAACAAGGCCGTCCACAAAAAGATCTTGCTCTACCATCGCATCAAGGTCGCCCAGTTCCTGGATTTCCCCAAAGGAAGCCGGGTGTCCGTACCATCCAAATTCAAATTGCCGGCCATCATCAAGCCCTTATGCGAAGAGGCGTCGCGGGGCATATCCCAGGCCTCCATCGTCGACAATGCCCAGGCTTTTATCGAGCGGGTGAAATTCATCCACGACAACATGGGCCTAGACGCTATCGCCGAGCAGTACATTGAGGGGCGTGAGATGTATGTGAGCGTCATCGGCAACAAGCGCCTGACCGTGTTCCCTCCTAGGGAAATGGTTTTCGCCAACATGCCTGAAGGCGAGCCGCGCATCGCCACCTACAAGGCAAAATGGGACGACAAGTACCGGGAACGCTGGGGCATTGACAGTGTGGTCGCAAAGAATATCAGCCCGGAGCTCCTTGAATATATTGAAGATGAATGCAAGCGCGCCTACCGTGCGCTTGATGCCCGTTCGTATCTGCGTTTCGACATCCGGCTGACGGCCGAGGGTGATGTGTATTTCATTGAACCCAACGCCAACCCTTGCATTGCAAAGATAGATGAAATGGCCATGGCCGCCAAGCATGCGGGGGTCAGCTATGAAGAGTTGATCCAGCAGGTGCTGGACCAGGCCATTGCCACCAATGAACAGGCACGTTTAAGGAAGGTAAAACCATGAAATTGGACCACGCGCTGGTCGTCTTGGACTTGGAGACCACCGGCATCTGGATAGAGAAGGACCGCATCATTGAGATCGGCATGGTGAAGGTGATGCCCGATGGGACGAGGGAGGTCTACGCGTCCAAGGTCAACCCCGGCATGCCCATTCCGCCGGTGGTGACCGAATTAACCGGGATCAGCGACGCGGATGTCAAGGATGCCCCGGCCTTCAGTGTCATTGCCCGCAATGTGCTGGAATTCATCGGCGATGCGAACATCGGCGGTTTTAATGTCGAGCGTTTTGACCTGCCGCTTTTGGCCCGCGAAATGACGGACATAGGGTTGAAGTTCGAATGGTCCACCCGGGTCGTCTATGATGCGCAGAAGATCTATCATTTGAATTTCCGCAGGGACCTTTCTGCAGCATACACAGCCTATTGCAACGCAGAGCTCAAGGATGCCCATTCGGCATTGGCCGACACCGAGGCGACGCTCGCGATCCTGGAGGCACAGGTCAAGCTTTACGGCAATGGCAGCGAGGACATCCAGGTGCTCAAGGAATTCAATTACAAGGCAACGAGCGAATATTTTGACAATGAACGCAAGTTCCGCTGGTGGAACGGTGAGTTGTACATGACCTTCGGGAAATACGCAAAGAAAGAATCGCTGCGCGTGATCGCCCAGAAAGATCCTTCCTATTTGCAGTGGATCATGGACAAGGATTTCAGCGACGAGATCAAATTGATGGTGAGCGAAGCCATCACCGGCAAGTTCCCCAAGCAAAATGCCGCTTGAGATTTGGCATCCGTCAGGGTAAAATAAAACATATTCAATTCATTTAAAGCAGGAGGACGGATGCCCAGTTCATTGAAGAGTTTATGGTTGGTGCTTGTTTTGGTCGCCGCAGGTGCGGTTGCCCTGTCATTTACCATTGGCCAGAAACAGCCGGCCGAACAGCCTGTTGTCATGGAAGAGGTGTTCAAGCAGGCGCCTGTTGACCCGGCTGCGACCGTGACGGCCGCAGGGTCCCAGGACCCAGTGCCTTCACCGGCTATCCTGACCACTCCAGAAAATGGCCAAGAAGCCGCTTTTGTCGTCCAGGTGTATTCATTCCATGACAATGCCCGTGCCGATAAGGCCCTGGAAGCGTTGAAAGCGGCCGGCTATAAGGCGTTCATGGAAGTAAGCGACCTTGGTGAAAAAGGCACATGGTACCGCGTCCGTATCGGTGAACTCGAGAATGAAGAGCGTGCCAAGGCCGTGCTTGAAGAGGTCCGTAAGAATTACAATAGCGGGTTTATCGTTAAACCCAAAAAATAAAAGGAATTACCCATGAACCGCGCATTGATCCTGTTTGCCGTCTGTTCTGTTCTTGCATTCTCCGGTTGTGGCACCAAGGTCGTCCGCGTCGATACCGCCAAGGTCACGGATTTCAGCGGCGGTTGGAACGACACCGACGTGCGTTATGTGGCCGAAGAGATGATCAAGGAATGTCTTTCCGGCAACTGGATCAATGAGTTCAATAAGGCCAGCGGCCGTGCGCCCACCGTCATCGTCGGTTCCATCAAGAACAAGACTTTTGAACACATCAGTTCCGAGACCTTTGTCAATGATCTGGAAGCGGCGTTGACCGGTTCCGGCAAGGTTACCTTTGTCGCGTCCAAGGATTATCGCAATGAGATCCGTGATGAACGTGCCGATCAGCTTGCCGGTAACACCGAACCGTCCACCATTTCTGAAAAAGGCCATGAGACGGGTGCGGACTTCATGCTCCAGGGGAGCATCAATTCCATCAAGGATGCGGTCAAGGGCAAGTATGCCGTGTTCTACCAGGTCAAGCTTGAGCTGGTCGACATGAAGACCAACCAAAAAAGATGGATCGGCCAAAAAGAGATCAAGAAGGTCGTCGTACGCCCCAGCACCACCTTATAAGGACGGGTCACATCCCATGGCGCGTCTTTCCTTCATCCTGGTCCTCTTCCTTTTAACTTCCTGCGCCAGTCCGGTCAAGAACATCCAGCCGCAGGTCAATAGCCTCGTGGCTGCACAGCGTCCCGAGCGGGCGCTTTCCTTCCTTCGCGATGACCCCAATGCATACGGCGCTCACAACCAGCTCCTCTACTGGCTTGACCGGGGCATGGCCGCTCAATTGTCAGCACGTTATAATGAGAGCATTTCCGCTTTTGAACAGGCCAAGCAGAAATATGATGAGCTGTACACCCGTTCCATCAGCCAGAGTGCCGCGGCTTGGGCTGTGAACGATTATGCCCAGGACTATCGCGGGGATGACCATGAATATGTGATGCTCAATATCGCGCAGGCGCTCAATTTTGCGGCCTTGGGCAATATCGATGAGGCTCTGGTCGAAGCCCGCGATGTGGACCAGAAATTGAACATGATCAATGCCCGTTACAAAGAAGGGCAGAAGAATGTGTACAAGGACGATGCTTTTGCGCGTTTCTTGAGCGGCATACTGTGGGAGGCCACGGGTACGCCCGAGGGGCTTAACGATGCGTATATCGCCTATACCCGCGCTCTCAAGGTCTATGAAGAGGACTACCGGTCCAATTACGGCATAACTCCGCCGCAAATACTTAAGGACAATCTAGAGGTCTCCAGAGATTACATGGAGCGCGGCAGACGCCCGTCGATGCGAAAAGCCGAGGTGTATATTTTTGAATACTGCGGGTATGCGCCGCTCAAGGTTTCGGATTCGCTGCCCTTGCCGCTGGGCGGGGTGCATGTTACTAAGGTGGCTTTTCCGCGCTATATCGACCGTTCTTCTGAAGTGTCCTCCTCACTGGTCGCGGCCATTCAAGGTAAGCAGGAGTATTTCAAGGTCACGGAATTGGGCCAGGACCTGGGTGCTATTGCTAAGAAGATCATGGATAACCGCAAGGTCATGATCTGGGCGAAGGTAGGCATACGACCCTTGGTCAAACAGGTGGCTGAACGTGCGGTCGAGCATCAAGTGCGCGGAAAATACGGCGACCTTCCGGCGGACATTGTCGGTATCCTGGGTTCTGTGTACAACCTGGCGACGGAGGAGCCGGACCTGCGCACATGGCAGACCCTGCCGGCCCAGGTGCGCGTGGCGAAGCTTGTGCTTGAGCCGGGCACCTATGAGATATCCATCGAAGATTTGGACGCCGAGAAAGTCCTGGTCGAGAAAAGGTCCCTGGGGTCCGTCACGCTTGCGGCCGGTGAAAAAAAATTCCTTCTTTCCAGGGGGTATCGTTAACAGATCAAAAATGGATTGCGGGGTGCACGCAATTCATATAGAATTAAAACATTATGAAGATCCTCCTCGTAGACGATTCAATGCTCGACCGCAAATTGCTCATCCGCATGCTCATGAAGGCTGATGTCACCCAGGAGATCCTCCAGGCTGAAGACGGGGAGCAGGGGCTCGAGATACTCGCTAATAATTTCCAAGACATCTGCCTGATGGTCCTTGATTGGCAGATGCCCAAGATGTCCGGCATTGAATTGATGTCCGGCATCGTCAAGGTCCCGGCCCTTGCCAGTATCCCGATCATCATGGTCACTGCCTCAGGGTCTGAAGAGAATAAGAAACTCGCCTACGAAGTCAATCCCAAGCTCGCCGGGTATGTGGTCAAGCCGTATAAACCGGAAGAACTGCTTGAAGCAGTCAAACCGTTCTTGAAATAGCACTATGGCAGACTCCCGCCCATTTGACCTATCTTTTCTGAAAGAAGTAATTAATAAAAGCGGGTTAAAAGCAAAGACCGCCGGATTGTCCACCCATGACGAGGACCTGTTCACCATGTCCTTGGCGCTCTCCGCCTCTGTCAAGAAGGTCTTCTACGACAAGAGCGAGACCAAATTCTCCACGGAACCTGTCCTTGAGAAGAAATTGATCACCCAGTTCATGCAGCGCATGCGCGTGGAGGCGATGGAGAAGTTCAATAAAACGACTTTCTTTTCTGTCGTGCATTTCTTCAAGAATGCGGCGGCCCTGGAAAGCAATAATCCCGTTGGTCTCGTGATCGTCTATATTGAGCGCAAATCCGTCCCTGAGATCCTCAGGCTGCTCAAATATCCTTATATTGATTACGATGATGACAATGAGGTCCTGGACGGGACTGGTGCCATTTCCAATCTGATCGCAGGGCAGTTCAAGAAGAAGCTGGCCCGTTTGGGCTATCCTGACCTTGAAATGTCCCATTTCAAGAGCTATGTCAATACGGTCATCAACGGGGTGGATTACCCCCGCGACCAGGTCAATAAATATGAGATCAGTTTTGAGGTTGAGGAAAAGAAGTCCATGGTCGTGGAGATGGTCATGACCGCATTACCCAAGGTTGCTGTTTAATTCTAATATCCAGGGAGACAGGCATGTCCAAGAAGATCCTGATCATTGACGATGATCCGACGCTGACGAAGATGGCCGAAACCTTCCTTGCTTCGCATGGCTACCAGGTCGCTGTCGCTTCGGATGGTGAGGAGGGTCTACAGAAGGTGGCGTCCTTCCATCCAAACCTGATCATCCTGGACGTCCAGATGCCTAAGATGAACGGGTATACCTTGATGTTCGAACTGAAGAAAATACCCAATGCCGCGTCCATTCCCATCATTGTGCTCACGGCCAAGGAAGGTATGGCAGAGATATTCAAGGTCGAGGGGGTAAAGGAATATTTGACCAAGCCCCTGCAACCGGATGTCCTGCTTGCCCACATCAAAAAACTCCTATGATCGGTATCTCCGGATACAAAGAGCTGCTGTGTAACCTTTCCTATGATGAATTATTCCGCCATGAAACTGCGCCTGGCCTTGTAGGCTTCGAACGGGCACAGTTGACGACCTTGGGGGCCCTTAATGTCGACACCGGAAAATTCACCGGACGTTCCCCCAAAGATAAATATATCGTGATGGACGAGGCCACCCGGGACACGGTGTGGTGGGCCACGGGCGCCGCTTCAGGGTCTGACAACAAGCCTTTGTCCAAGGAAGCTTGGGCGCATTTGAAGGACATCGCGGTCAAGGAATTCCAGGGCAAGCGCCTGTATGTGATGGACGGGTTTTGCGGGGCGAATAAGGACACGCGCCTGTCGGTGCGCCTGGTCACGGAAGTGCCTTGGATGGCGCATTTCTTCAAGAACATGTTCATTTCCCCGACGGCAGCGGAACTCAAGGACTTCAAGCCCGATTGGACCATCTTTAATGCCTGCGAAGCCGTATGTGAGGACTTTGCCAAATGGGGATTGCGTTCGGAGGTCTTCGTGGCCTTCAATATCACTGAGCGCATGACCGTCATCGGCGGTACATGGTATGGCGGTGAGATCAAGAAGGGCATTTTCTCCATCATGAATTATTTCTTGCCGCTCCAGGGTATCGGTGCTTTCCATTGTTCCGCTAACCAGGGCAAGGCAGGGGACACCGCGCTGTTCTTTGGGCTTTCTGGAACGGGCAAGACCACACTGTCGACCGATCCCAAGCGCGCCTTGATCGGCGATGATGAGCATGGATGGGACAAGGATGGCGTGTTCAATTTTGAAGGGGGCTGCTATGCGAAATGCATCGGCCTTTCCCGTGAACGTGAACCGGAAATATTCGGCGCCATCCGCCGCGATGCGCTACTTGAGAATTGCGATGTCGATGCGGACGGCAAAGTTGATTTTGAGGCCCACAGCAAGACCGAGAACACCCGAGTTTCCTATCCGTTGGACCATATTGTCAACATCGTCAAGCCGGTCTCCAAAGGCGGCCACCCGTCGAATATCATCTTCCTGACCTGCGATGCCTACGGCGTGTTGCCGCCTGTGGCTAAGCTCACGAGAGAGCAGGCCATGTACCATTATTTAAGCGGCTATACGGCCAAGGTTGCAGGCACTGAGCTGGGGGTCAAGGAGCCGTCTGCGACCTTCTCGGCCTGTTTTGGCAAAGCCTTCCTGACCGTGCACCCCACGCAATATGCTGAGATCCTGGCCCGGAAAATGGATGAGCACGGCTCCAGTGCGTACTTGCTTAATACCGGATGGATCGCCGGTCCCTATGGGGTGGGCCATCGGATCCCTCTTAAAGACAATCGCCTGGCTATTGATGCGATCCTGGATGGCAGCTTGGATAAGGCTGAATTTGAGATCCTGCCTGTCTTTAATTTGAAAATCCCTAAAGCTGTTTTAGGTCTGGATCATAACTCTTTGAATCCAAGTGACTTATGGGAAGATAAATCCGCTTATGACGCCCAGGCGGTTAAATTGGCCAGGATGTTCATCGCCAATTTTAATATTTTCACCGACACGCCCCAGGGAAAAGCGCTGCTTGCTGCCGGTCCTACCGCTTGAAAATCCTTTCTTTGTAGTATATACTTTAGATAAATGAGGGCCCCCATGCGCAAATCTTCCTTGTTGAGACGTTTAGCGGTTGTCATCATCCTGACCGCTTTCATCACCACATCATTACCGCTATCTTTTGCCCGCGCTCAGGGTCTTGTCTTGCCCACACCGGGCATGCGCATGGCGCTCAGTGCCCATTTTGCGGCGCCTATGATGTTGGGTGTTACCATCAACCCCGCTGACCCCTTGAAATTCAACTTCATCATGGACCAGGGCGATGAGAAGATCTCCGGAGATTTCCAGAAGCAGGAGTACCAGAAGCTGGTCAAATATTTCCTGGCCGCCCTGACCATTCCCGAAGAAGACCTGTGGGTCAATCTTTCCCCTTATGAAAAAGGCCGCATCATCCCCGACGTTTTTGGAGAGACCGAGATGGGCCGCGATCTTTTGGCACAGGACTATGTGCTCAAGCAGATCACATCCTCCATGATCTACCCCGAAGATGACCTGGGCAAGAAATTCTGGACGGAAGTCTATAAGAAGGCCCATGAACAATACGGGACAACGGACATTCCGGTCAACACCTTTAATAAGGTGTGGATCCTTCCCGACGAAGCTACTGTCTATGAAAAAGACGGCACCGCCTATGTGATCAAGAGCCATTTGAAGGTTATGTTGGAACAGGACTATCTGTCGCTCAAACATAACAGCCTCAGCGCCCAATTCGGCACCGCAAATCTGCAGGGCTCGGATGTCGAGCGTGTGAGCAAGGTGTCCTCGGATGTTGTGCGTGAGATCATCCTTCCGGCCTTGGAAAAAGAGGTGAATGAAGGCAAGAATTTTGCGCTCCTGCGCCAGATCAACAATGCCCTGGTCTTGGCTACTTGGTATAAGAAGACCCTGAAGGAAAGCCTCTTGGGCAAGTTCTACGTCGACCAGGGCAAGGTCAAAGGGGTTGACCAGGCAGATGCCACGGCCAATGAAAAGATCTATAAGGAATACATCAAGGCCTTCAAGAAGGGTGCCTATAATTTTATCCGCGAAGACGAGGATCCGTACAGCGGAAAGGTTATCCCGCGCAAATATTTCTCGGGCGGG
>JAYVSG010000197.1:0-3022 GCA_043775535.1 Candidatus Omnitrophota bacterium | reverse complement strand
GTACAAGGAAGCCATGCGCTTGTACAAGGATGGAAAGAATGAAGTTGCTGCCGCGAAGTTCCAGGACATTGAAGACATCCTTCCCGAATATAAGCAGACACGCGCTTATATCCAAAAGGCACGTGACGTAGCCGCAGCTCCGGTTGTTGTAACACCCGCCGTCGCTTCTTCCGCCAAGCCCGAACCTGTTTCCCAAGATACGGGGAAAGAATTCAAGGCGAGGGACGAGGCTATCCAAAAGACGCTTGACCTTTTCGATCCGAATGCCCGCTAACCGTTTAAGCCGTGAACCAAGTCCATATCTCCTGCAGCATGCCGGCAATCCTGTTGACTGGTATCCTTGGGGCGAAGAAGCGTTCGCTAAAGCCCGCAGGGAACAAAAACCCATCTTACTGTCCATAGGCTATTCCACCTGCCATTGGTGCCATGTCATGGCCCATGAAAGTTTTGAGGATGAGGGGATCGCTGCCTTCCTCAACGCCTATTATGTGCCCGTCAAGGTCGACCGTGAAGAACGTCCCGACATAGACCATGTGTATATGACCGCGGTCACTGCCATGACCGGCCAGGGCGGCTGGCCATTGACGGTATTCCTGACGCCGGATGCACAGCCATTCTATGGTGGTACCTATTTTCCGCCCTATGCGAAATGGGGAGCACCTGGTTTCATGGACCTGCTCAAGTCTATTGCCGACGCATGGTCGGGCAACCGGGAACAGATCGTCACTTCCGGTATTGAGATCACAGAGCTGCTTAAGAAGAATGCCTCTGCCGCTCCTCTAGGCGGGGAGATCAACGAAAATATACTGAACACTGGGGCTAGGCAAATGCTTGGCCAGATGGATCCTGAACATGGAGGTTTTGGTAATGCCCCTAAATTCCCCATGGGCCATAACCTGTCGTTCCTGATGGCCTATCATGGGCGTTCTGCGGATGATGCCGCGCTCCATGCCGTCGAGCAAACGCTGGATGAGATGGCCAGGGGCGGTATCTACGACCATTTGGGAGGAGGTTTCCACCGGTATGCGACGGACAGGAAATGGCATGTGCCGCATTTTGAGAAGATGCTGTATGACCAGGCCCTTTTGGTGCGGGCCTATACCGAATGTTACCAGGCCACCGGCAATATCTTGTATGCACGCATCGCCCATGAGACCCTGGAGTATGTATTAAGGGACATGACGTCGCCGGAAGGCGGTTTTTATTGCGCCGAGGATGCGGACAGCGAAGGGTATGAAGGCGCGTTCTATGTTTGGACGGAAAAAGAGATCAGGTCTGTTTTGGGCGCGGAGGAAGCAGAGATCTTCATCCGTCATTACGGCGTCAAATCCGACGGCAATGTTGCCTCTGATCCGCATGGGGAATTCACGGGAAAGAACATCTTGTTCCTGAAGGAAGACGTTTCGGCGGATGACGAACTTGTCTTGGCCGGGGCAAGGGCCAGACTTTTTGCGGCCAGGGCAGGGCGTCCCCGTCCGCATTTAGACGACAAGGTCCTGGCGGATTGGAATGGCCTCATGATCGCGGCCTTTGCTTTTGCAGGTTCCGTATTTGCAGAGCCGCGCTATATCCGGGCGGCCCGCCGTGCGGCAGATTTCATCCTGAAGGACCTGGTCAAGGACGGGCGGCTCGTGCACCGCTGGCGGGGAGGGGAAGCTTCCATCGACGCTATGCTGGAAGACCATGCTTTCTTGGCCTATGGCCTGGTGTCCTTGTATGAAGCGACCTTTGAAGGGTCTTATTTGAAGGAAGCAGAGAAACTGGCGGATGCCATGATCGCCCGTTTTGCAGATGGGGAGCACGGGGGTTTCTTTATGACCGCTTCTGATCTTCCAGGGCTCATTGTGCGGCCGCAGGACATTTACGACGGAGCCCTGCCTTCGGGCAATTCTGTCGCTGCCTGGGTGCTCATGAAATTGCACTATTTGACCGCCCGCGATGAGCTGCGCCATGAGGCAGGTCGTTCGTTCAAGCGTTTCCAGGCCCAGGTGGAAAAGGCGCCACATGCCTATGCCTTCTTTTTAGCTGCATTTAGCCTCTATCTTTTTCCGGTCACGGAGATAACAGTCAACAGCACGGGCAGGAATGACGCAGCCATTGCCAATTTAAGGAAAGTGGTGTATAAACATTTTATGCCTGCCATGGTTTTCAAGCATGTCCTCTCCACGGGAGATTGGTCGGTTGCGGTGTGCCGAGATGGGGCGTGTTTGCCCCCGGTTTCAGATATTGCAGCATTAGAAAAGATCATCCATTGAGGGAATCCTTATGATCCAGGGTGCTTTTACAGTCCTTTTTATCGGCGCGTTGATCGTTGCCGCACTTGTCCTGGCCAATCCGTCCAAGCCCGGGGTCGAGCAACCGTCGGTGTTCAAGACGGTGATGAGCAAGGTCGGTCTGGCAGGTGTCGATAACAGCAATAAGACCAAGACGGAGAAGTTCTCCGTTACCGTGCAGAAGGGCATCGCCAGCGTCCGGGAGCAGATGCGCATCGTGCAGGAGCAGCGCACAAAGATGATGGACCGTGTCCGTGACCAGGAAGAGCTCATGAGTGCACAAGGGCAGAGTGTCCAGGACCTTATGACAAGCTTGAAGGAACGCCAGGGCGGGACCGCGTTCAACGGCGGTTTGGCTGAAATGAAAGAATTGGCATCGGCATTCGAGGACCAAAAGCGGGTGTTGGCCGAGAATGGCAGGCAGATCGCGGCTTTAAATGAGCAGATGCGCGAGAAAATGGAACGGATGCGCGACCAGCAGGACATGGCCGATCTTGTCCGTGAGCAGAACGGTTTCGCGGATAACGCAGTTGGTTATAGCCAGCGCATACAGGATGTAGTGGAGAAGTCACACCAGGACATCAGCAGGTCGTCCGAGCGGTTGCTTTCCCTTTATGACGGTGCGGGTAAGCCAGCCTTGCAAGACCACGTGCAGGGCATGTTGGCCAAGCAAAGGGATACGATGCAGGCGCTGCGCAATGATCGGCAGCATATGGAAGACCTGCGTATACAGATCAAGCAGCGTGTGG
>JAYVSG010000196.1:0-5061 GCA_043775535.1 Candidatus Omnitrophota bacterium | reverse complement strand
GCCGGTTTTCTGTTGGCGAAGGGATTGGGAGGCGAGATCGTTTCCTGTGATGCCATGCAGGTCTACCGCGAGGTCAATGTCGCCAGCGACAAACCTTCGGCCCGGATGCAGAGCGACATCGCCCACCATATGCTGGACGTGGTCTCTGTTACGGAAGATTTTGACGTGGCCCGTTTCAGTGCTATGGCAGTAGCGGCCATTGAAGGCATTATCCAGCGCGGCAAGGTTCCCGTTGTAGTGGGCGGTAGCGGCATGTACATGGGCATCTTGCTCGACGGGATATTCAAGAACATTGCCCGGGACCCTGCCTTGCGCGCGCGGCTTGAACAACAGGCGGAAGAAGAGGGTGCAGGCCGGCTGCATGCGCAATTGAAGGAGCTGGACCCCCAGGCCGCGGCCAAGATCCATCCCAATGATCCCCAGCGCGTTGTCCGTGCGCTTGAGGTCGCCCTGACCGCCGGAGAACCTATATCGGAATTACAGAAGGAACGCGAGGGGTTGTGGGGCAAATATACGATCGCAATATTTGCATTGGATCGTGACCGCAAAGAATTGTACCGCAGAGTGGAGGCTCGTATTGATGCCATGTTCGAACACGGACTGGTCGAAGAAGTGAAGGCCTTGCTGCAATTGCCCTTGAGCCGCACGGCAGCGACCCTTATCGGTATTCCTGAAGTGGGCGGCTATTTAAGGGGCGAGCATGACCTGGAACGCGCCAAATATCTCATGAAACTCAACACACGCCATTTCGTGAAGCGCCAACTCACCTGGTTCCGCCGGGACCAGCGTATCAAATGGATCAACATCGCAGACGGCCAAACCGCGGAGCATATTTGTAAACAAATAGAAGAAAGGGTTGGTTGAGAATTTTTAAGGCGACTGTTGTCCCGGCAATTTGCGTCACCGATTCAGTCCTACAGCTGCAAAGCAGCGTTGTAGGACTAGACATCCAGAAAAGATTGCCGGAAAAAGACAACCGGAGCCGTAAAATTCTCAACCAAGCCTTTCTTAGAGGATCTTAAAGGAGCTATGAAAGAAAAAGTACTGCTGGTGATCGTTACCTTGACGGCGCGGAGCACATGGACGCCGGAGGATGATGCACAGGAAATGACCGAGTTGATCGGGTCCTGCGCCGCCGAAGTCGTGGACACCATCTTTTGCAAGACCATCCCTCCGACCGCATCGCACCTGATCTCAACGGGGAAGGTGGCGGAGATCAAGGCCATTTGCGCCATGGGCAATATCGATTGTGTGGTCATGTCGGCCGATCTCAAAGGCAGCCAGCAGCGCAACCTGGAGGAAGATTTCGGGGTCAAGACCATCGACCGCACCCAGGTTATCCTCGACATCTTCGCCCGCCGTGCCACATCCATGGAAGGCAAGATGCAGGTCGAGCTGGCGCAATTGCAGTACATGCTGCCCCGGCTCGTCGGAAGCAGCGAAGCCTTGTCGCGTCAGGGCGGCGGCATCGGCACATCGGGCCCGGGGGAGACCAAGCTCGAAGTCGACCGCAGGCGCATCAGCACCCGCATCGCCAAATTAAAGAGCGACCTCAAAACAGTGACCCAAAGCCGTGAGGTCAAGCGTAAGAAACGCAAGGACAATGAAATACCCACGGTGGCGCTGGTGGGGTATACCAATGCCGGTAAAAGCACGCTGCTCAATGCCCTGACCGGCGCGGGCACGGTGACCCGCGACGGGCTCTTCACAACGCTCGATTCACTCTCCAGGCAGACGGTCCTTCCGAATAATCGTAAGGTTATTTTCTCCGATACGGTTGGTTTCATGCATGACCTGCCGCACGGGATCATTGAGGCGTTCAAGGCCACGCTTGAGGAGGTCAGCCAGGCGGACCTGTTATTGCATGTCATCGACATCAGCAATGACAATTACCGCAATTTCTACAATTCGGTCAATGCAGTGCTGGAGGAATTGAAGGTCTTGGACAAGCCTGCCATCCTGGTGCTTAACAAGATCGATAAGTTAGAAGATCCCACGCGCCTGAAAGACCGGGCCATTTCGAACATGAGCACGGAGGATGCGCGCATCGGCATTTCCGCAGCCAAGGGCAAGAATATCCAGGGACTGTTATTGAAGATCGAGGAAATGATCGCGGGTGATCACGAAGATATCAATGTGCTCCTGCCCGCGGACCGCATGGACCTGGTGAACCTGGCCCATACGGAAGGACTGGTGCATGATGTCAAATACTTGGCCAAAGGCATCCGCCTGAAAGCGTCCTTACCAGCCAAGACAGCTGCCCTTTTTACCAAGTTCGGGTAAACTATGCGCCGTATTCTTTTATTTGCATTCCTTATCCTAAGTCCTTCGGTCCATGCCGACGTTACCTCCGGTTTGGTTGGTTGGTGGAAGCTTGATGAAGGCAGCGGCACGTCTGCCGGGGATTCAAGCGGCCAAGGTAATACAGGCACCTTGACCAATGGGCCTTCATGGGTCACTGGTAAGCGTGGAGGAGCATTGAGTTTTGACGGCACCGATGATTGGGTGGATTTTGGAGACCCTGCCGTATTGCATCCTTCGGTCCTTACACTTTCCGCATGGGCGATTGTGCCGCCGGGCAGTGACTATAGTGTTATTATAGACCGTGCAAAGTCTCTTTGGACCTCATATATGTTAAACATAAATTCCGGCAAAGCCGAGGTCTCAATAGGGTATGTAGATGCTCCGCCATATGCGGGGTCAGTTGTCAGCTCGGGTTCGGTCGATGATGGCGCCTGGCACCATTTAGCAGGTACCTACGATGGCAGCAATATACGCGTCTATGTGGACGGGGTGCTTCAGGGTACGACAGCATTTTCACAGCCTATCTTATATTCGGGAAGCTCCGCCGCGGAGACGGTTCGTCTGGGGCAACATGTGGGCGAAGCCCTATCATATTTTCAAGGATCGATAGATGACGCCCGTATTTACAACCGAGCCCTGACCGCCCAGGAGATCAATGCCATTTATATTGCGGCTGAATCACGCTTCAAAGCTGGCGGAGGCGCGCGCCTTACCGGCATGAAAATGAATTAAGACGAGCCTGTGCTAATTGACAATGCCTCCCAACTGTGTTAAATTTACTGAATGGTCAAGCCGCAAAAAGCCTTCATTTTAGCCCTTTTATTCGCATTTGCCTTTCCTTCCCTGAGCCATGCTGTGTGGATCTGGACCCCGGAAACAGGTAAATTCATCAATCCCAAGCTGTCCGTCAAGTCCACCCCGAAGGAACAGCTGGAATACGCCATCGCTATCATGGATGGTAAGAAATATCCCCAAGCTTTAAGTGAATTGAAGCGTCTGATCAAGCATTATCCCCGCGCCAAGGAAGCCCCGGAAGCCCAGTTCTATATCGGCCAGATCACGGAAGAATTGGGGAAACCCTTCGAAGCCTTCAGGGCCTACCAGGTCGTCATTGATAAATACCCGTTCAGCGAACGTGCCGCCCAGATCGTTGAGATCGAATACAATATTGCCACGGATATGCTGGAAGGTAAAGACCGGCGCGGCAAGTGGATGGAGGTCATGATCGGCGGCGACGACCGGGCCATCGAGATCTTCCGTGCGGTGATCAAGAATGCCCCCTATGGCAAATATGCCGCTGTTTCGCAGTACAAGATCGGCCTGTATTTGAAGGAGAAGGGCCTGTACAGCGAGGCGCGCGACGAATTCGAGAAGACCATCAATGATTATCCCAACAGCGAATGGGCCAAGGCCGCGCAATTCCAGACCGCCATGGCCGACACCAAGCGTTCCGGTGACGTGCAGCATGAGCAAAAAGTGACCAGTGTTGCCCTGGAACAGTTCAATGATTTCGTCAAGAACCATCCCGAAAGTGAATTGACCCCGCAGGCCAAGGAACAGATCAATAAATTGCGCGACAAAGAGGCGGAAAGCGCCTTTGTCATCGCCCAATTCTACGAGAAACAGAAGAATTTCAAGGGTGCCAAGGTGTATTACAAGGACATTGTGGACCGCTACGCGGACACGGCCTGGTCCCAGAAGGCAATGCTCCGCATCAAGGCCATCGGGGAATAATTCTTATGCGCCGCCTGTTCATGCTGCTCATCACGGGTGTCCTTCTTTCCAGCGGCTGTGGTTATACCACAGGCTCTCTGCTTCCCGGCAATTATCAGGTCATTTCCGTCGAACAGTTCAAGAATAAGGTGGGATACCTGGATGAGGGGACCCGCGGCCTGTACATCCCGCTTTTGGAAAACAAAGCGCACGACGCGATCATCACACGTTTCCAGCAGGACGGCCATTTGAAGATCGGCAATAGCGACCGTGCCGACCTTATCCTTAAAGGGGAGTTGACCGGTTTCGAACGTGAAGAATTGCGCCTGAGCGACAATGATGATGTCACCGAATACCGCATCCGCGTGACGGTGTCGCTGGTCCTGATCGATCCTTCTGCGGAAGAGCAGGAAGTTTGGGCCGAACCGGCCTTCTCGGGGGAAGCCACCTACCACATCAGCGGACCCAACGCCAAGTCCGAGTCCGTTGCCTTGCAGGAAGCCCTGGTCGACCTGGGCCGCCGCGTCGTCGAGCGCACCATCGAGAACTGGTAACACCGCCCTCCTATGATCTATCTTCTTTTAGGGGAAGATTTAAAAGCCAAGGATGCCAGGATCGCCGCCATCAGGTCCGCTGCTTTTAAAAACCCCGAAGCCCTTAATTTCGATTTTGAGAACTTGGATGCGCACGGCCTTTCAACGGACACCCTGAAGAAATCGTTCGTCACCCTGCCGGCCATGTCGCCTAAGCGTTTGGTCCTGGTGCGCAATATCCATAAGATGAAGGCTGCGGATGTGCCGGTGCTCCTTAATTTTCTCAAGGAACCGATGGACCACGTGGACCTTATCCTGGAATCTTCAGAAACAGCGTTCAAGGGAGAATTGAAGGACGTCACTATGCTTTGTGTGCCGGCCGTGTTCGGCAAGCCTCCCCAAAGCAATGTTTTTGACATGACCAAGCTGATGAGCGCGGGCCGGGCCAAGGAAAGCTTGGATATGCTCAATGGATTTTATACCGACGGTACGCATCCTTTACAGATCATGG
>JAYVSG010000195.1:0-8277 GCA_043775535.1 Candidatus Omnitrophota bacterium | reverse complement strand
CGCACTTCCAGGGCCAGCTTGTCCGCATTGAGGTCGATACCGCCAGGGTTCAGTATGGCCGCCTTGGTCTTTGCTATTTGATCGGAGGGTGTGTGCATGGCGCGGTCCTGAATACTTTCTCCAATGAAAGCAAGACGGGCATCTTCCATCTCCTGCCGTATCCTGAAATTACCGAAATACATCTCCCGCCTGTTGCTTTTACCCTTACTCATACCCCAAATACTCTTTAAGTTCTCAGCAGATAATTCCCGGGCCAATCCTTTTATATCGTACTCCATGGTGGCGTACTGTTCTTCCTGCTGACGACGAAAAAGATCCTCATCTTTAATATCGTCCCTCAATGCAGGCTTGAGTATCCTCTCCGTATCGATAAACACTCCCCCCTCACCCTCGGCAGCATGAGGATGATTAAGGTCTTTGACCAGGGCGACACTCAGTAGCAACTGATAAAACATCTGATCAAAATGCTCCAGGCCATAGTCTGCTTCAGCTTCTTCCCTGGTCAAAATATCACCCACATCAAGGATCACGATCTGATTACTGCCCTTGGTGATCCCGACATCGATCAAGAACCCATTCGGCTTGGCAATCAAGCCTTGGGCCAATAATCTTTTATACAGATCAAAATAATCATTAAGAAGGGTGTTGATCTCCTTATATTGAGAGGCCACATCATCCGGATACCGTTCATTCTTGATCTCCTGGATGCGGTCAACCAAGGTAACAACCTCTTGTTGAATGACCGCAAAAGGGATCACCTTTTTTTGCCCGTCTACATAGATCTCTAGGTTCTTTGCCGTAATATATCCCGCCACCAATGGTGTTTTGCCATCATCACCAAGCAGGGCCTCGTAGGCAACGTACTTATTCCTCCAGACCTCCTCATCCCTGATATGCTTAACGATCAGGTCATTGCCTTCGACCGTTCCCCGGTACACCGTCGCATCCGATCCGCCTCTAAAGGGACGTAAATTATTATCCGGATCATCCAATTTCCTGCGTAAGACATCCAGCCCCGCCTTTTCAATGCCGGCATCGAATCTCTGGGGATCAATCCCCCGCTTAGAAAGCCAGTCCCTGATGCCTGACGAAAGAATCTCTCCTTTCTCATATGCATCAAGCAAATAGGCTGACCGCCCGGCATGGGGTATGTCCGAGATCATTGCCGTGTCCGCATATACTTGTCTATACGCAACGTCCTCCGGAACACGACCATACACATTCACTTGTTCATATTTTTTCGGATCCTTTTTTCGAAGACTCTCAAAAAGAACGACATCTTCTGATTCAAGGACCGGAGCCAGAAAATCCATCTGTTTGATCACTGGTGGCAAATACCCGGTAGCCGCATGGACCGTAAATTCATACCCTGCATATGGACGCAACAACTCCTTTAATAATGCCGCACCCTGACCGGGAAGATAATAAGCCGCACGCGGATATCCGTCACTTCTTTGTGGAAAATTAGGATAAAAGCCTGTTAATTGGAATGTCTTCTCAATATCATTGATGCTATACGAAATGATCCCATTGACCTTGCTTCCATCCGCATCACTATAAACATCCGCATTAAAGAGAACTTCGTTGCCTTCATTGCCTGAAGGATGCACATTGATCGAATATCCTTTCAAGAAACCCGAACCCTTAATATTTCTTGTGCCTCCACCAGACCCCTGCGGCTGATCGATTTGAACTTTGATCAACATGGCCCGGTCCTCACTGATCATTGCTGAGCTAGGTACATCTTGCCGAACTTGCAGAAGACCCCCCGCAGCTACGCTCGTTGCTCCTAATCCCATGATCACCCCGCCCGAGAAATACTTCCTAGGGATCATGGTGCCGGTCGCAGGATCTTGCTCCTCCTTGATATAGTTGTACACGCCCTTCTTGAAGGCTTGCAGGTATTGCTGGTAGATGAGCTCCTTGTCCTGGATTCCCGCTTTCGCGGGAATGACCTCTATACCTTTGATCTTGTTCTTGTCGGCATATACCTGGGATAAGATGCTGTCCTTGATCTTCTTCTTGTACCAGGCGGCTAATATCAGGGAGCTATAGACTTGTCTGAGCTGTGCAAAGTTCTTGCCTTCATTGACTTCCTTCTCAAGTTGAGGGATCACGATCTCACGTATGACCTGGGACGCCAGTGCAGCGGGTCCTGCCGCTGCGGCACCTCGTCCGTCCTCACTGCCGTTGCGGGCGGACAAGGCCTCCGCCTTCGCGTCACCCGCTTGGACATGCTTCTCCATCGAAAGATAATCTTGCTCAAGCATGACTTTCAATCTAGATTCAACGACATACGCTGTTCCTGCCTTGGCGTTCTCATATACCACGGCCTTGGATGGGACGATCCAGACCTTGTTGAAGGTGTTCACAGGAATATTCGTCGTCCCGAATTTCTGGGCGGCTTCTTCGTACACCCGCTTCCAGAACTTCTGGCCGAATTCATCCTCAGGGTAAATCAAGGATGCGGTGATCTGCTTCAAGAGATAGTCTTGCGCCAAGAGGTCACGGCCCATATCGGTCTGGCCAAAGCTCTCGGGCACGATGCGGTCTTTTTCATAGGGACTTAGGTTGACCCAGAGGTCACCTTCGGGGACAGTCAGGCTTGCTAGGAAGTATTTGATGAGCTTGTTGGATTCATCCTTGAGCGCTTCATCGGACATCTGGCTTTCGCCTCGATCTAATATAAAATCGAATTGAAAAGGCTTATCGGGCTGGATCTTGAGACCTTTAAGCAAAGCAGGGGAAAAATCGGAGCTTAAGTGCACCATGACGCCGGGTTTAGGAAGGATCAATTCCTGGGCTTGGACAGACAGCGTCCCGCTTAGCCCGAAAATTAAGGCCAAAACGGCACAGAGAACCTTGCGCAGGAATGGGGTCAGCACTCTATAAGTATGTAATATATATAAGCGAAAAGCAAGTCTGCGGGGTGTGGCTCAGAAAAGGCTCACCGGGATCTCTGGAGGGAATAAATGCCATCCAGAATGACCTGGGCAATACCTTGGTAATCCATCTTGGGGTCAAATTGTATGGCAGGGCCAAAACGGACTGTTACTGTGCCGCGAACCATGGCCTTGCTGCCCTGAGGCATCACATTTTGTGTACCATCGATAAATACAGGTATGACAGGCACTTTGGAACGGACTGCAACCAATCCAATCCCCGGCTGAGCCTTGGGAACAGCGTTTTCGGCACGACGGGTACCTTCCACAAAAATGAGTACGGGCTTACCATTATTCAAACGGCCATAGGTTTCCTTGAACGCACTGATGTCCGCAGCACCACGCTTGATGGGAAAGGCCCCCAGTTTCGGCAAAACCCAACCCAGGATGCCTTTGAATAAGGTGTCTTTCGCCATAAAATTGATCCTGCGCTTGGACGAGATGCCCAGGACCACGGGATCAAGATTACTGATGTGATTACTGGCCAGGATAAAACCGCCGTGGGCAGGGATATGCTCATGGCCATGAATATTGCGGGGAAAATAAAAGAAACTTACGAACTTGGTCAGGAAATAGACGACATAGTAGACCATGCGGATCCGGCCTTATCTAGGGTCAATCAATTGACGTCCAAATTCCAAGAGGTCCTTGGCGCGTTTAAGCGATTTGGCTTCGGAATAAATGCGCACCAGCGGCTCTGTGCCTGACGGACGGAACATTAGCCAATCCTCGTTCTCGCAGGTGAGCTTGACGCCATCGAAATCCTGAACACCGACGACCTTCTTACCCAAAACGGAGGTAATGGTTTTAAGTTTATTAAGATCGACCTTCTTGGCATCCATGGAATAATCCAGGCGCTGGTAGAAATAGCGGCCGAATTCTTTTTCCATGTCATCAATGAGCTGTTTGAAATTGCGCTTGTTGTAGACCATCATTTCCAGAAGCAAAAGACCTGCCAGGGTACCGTCGCGCTCCGGGATATAATTGGGCAGGCCCATGCCGCCGGCCTCTTCCCCACCCGCCACAATCTTCTGGGTGACCATGAGGTCGGAAATATATTTGAAACCGACCGGGGTTTCATACAACTTACGATCAAGCTTCTTGGAAATATGGTTGAGCATGGTGGTGCTGCACAGGGTCTTCACAATGCCGCCTTCGATCTTACGGTTACGGGCCAGGTGCAGGATCAAAAGCCCCAGGATCTTTTGGGGCGACACAAAATCACCGCCGGGCTGTACCGCGGCAATACGGTCCGCATCGCCGTCGAGGACCAGGCCCAGGTCGACCTTTTCTTTCTTCATGCGGCCCATGATGCCGGCCAGACATTCCGGGATTGGTTCGGGTTTGCTGCCATCAAAACCGGGGTTCACATCTGCGCGCATCAATTCCAGGCGAACGCTCGTACCCTTCAAGATCTCTGCCATCAGGTCGCGGCCGGAACCGTGCATGATATCGGCCAGCACCTTATATTTCGTGGTCTTGATCTTCTTGAGATCGAGATATTTGCGAATGAACTGTACGTAATCCTTCTTGAAATCTTTCTTGGTCACGCTGCCGCTGCCGGTCTTGACCTCGGTCGTCCCCAGATAGGACTCGACCACCGACGTGATATCCTTGGGTGCAGCCCCGCCCTGGGCGGTCTTGATCTTGATGCCGTTGAATTTGGCAGGATTATGGCTGGCCGTGATCATGATGCCGCAGACACCTTTCAGCAAGGTGACGCCAAAGCTCAAGGCCGGGGTCGGCAGAGAAGTATCCGACAAATAGACCTTAATGCCGTTGGAGGCCAGGACATCCGCGAAGGCCGCGGCATATTCGGTGGAAAGGAAACGGTTATCGTAGCCGACAGCGACGATCTTTTCACCGAAAGAAGGGTTATTCTTATTGACCCATTCGGCAGTTGCCTGCGCAACGATGCGCACATTCACGAAGGTGAAGGTGTCGGAGATCACCGCTCTCCAGCCATCTGTTCCGAATTTTATAACGCTCTTGGGGTCACTCATGACAAACCTTTCTATAAACGTGCGTATAAACGATTTTGTTTAATATACCTAATAACACCGTCCGGCGTCAAATAGCGTATGGATTTTTTCTGTTCCAGCTTCTGGCGGATCAGCGTGGACGAAACGTCGAACCAGTCCCTCTCAATGACAATGAATTTGGCTGTTTTCTCCAAAGCTTCGATGTTCTTCCAGCGCGGCAGGCCTGCGACATTGTCCTCCCCGATGATGAGGAACAATTGGGCCTTGGGGAATTTCTTCCTGAAATGGCTGACGGTATCTATGGTATAAGAAACACCGCCGCGCTTCAACTCAATGTCAGAGACAGCGAAAGAGGCATTGCCCTGCACAGCTTTCTTGACCATGGCCAGGCGGTCCTTGGGGCTGCCTGCCTTGTCCTTGAACGGGGAATGGCTTGCCACGACAAAGAACACCTTATCCAGACCGAAGGCATCCACGGCACTCTGGGCCATCATCAGATGTCCGTTGTGCACCGGATCGAAACTGCCTCCCAGTATGCCTATATATTTCATTGCCGGATCTGCCCGCTACCGTGCACTTCATATTTATAACTGGTCAGTCCGTCCAGGGCCATGGGGCCGCGCACATGCAATTTATCCGTGCTGATCCCCACCTCCGCCCCGAAACCGAACTCAAACCCGTCGGTAAAACGGGTCGACGCATTCACATACACGCAGGCAGAATCCACGCCATCCAGGAAGGCGCGGGCTTCTTTCTTGTCCCGGGTGATGATGGCATCGGAATGCTTAGAACCAAAGGTATTGATATGATCAATGGCCTGGGCCACACCATTCACGGTCCGCACCGCGAGGATAAGGTCGAGGAATTCAACGCCCCAATCCTTCTTTGATGTACGTATCTCACATCCGGCGCTCTCAAGGCTTTCGATCATGCCGGGGAGGAACTTCTTGGCCACGCTTTTATCGACGAGCAGGGTTTCCAGGGCATTGCATACACCGGGCTTCTGGGTCTTGGCATTCATGACGATCTTATGGGCCATGGCCAGGTCTGCCTTCTTGCTAACGTAGACATGGCAGACGCCCTTGAAATGCTTGACCACCGGGATACGGGTATTCTCTGCCACAAAACGGATGAGCTCTTCACCGCCACGGGGAACGATGACGTCCAAGATGGTGTCTAATTTCAAAAGTTCATGCACGGCCTGACGGTCGACGGACTCGATCAATTGCAGGGCATCGACAGGGATCTTGGTCTTGGCCAGAACGCTTTTCAGCACCTTGAACACAGCTTTATTGGAATGGATGGCTTCCCGGCCGCCTTTGAGAATGGCAGCATTGCCAGATTTCAGGCACAGGGCCGCACAATCGCTAGTGACATTGGGACGTGACTCATAGATAATCCCGACGACACCCAGGGGAACGCTGACCTTCTTGATCACCAGGCCATTAGGACGCTTGATGGTCTCAAGCAATTTCCCTATGGGGTCCTTGAGCTTCGCCGTTTCAAGCAGGCCATCGGCCATGTCCTTAATGCGCTTCTCATTGAGCGTAAGACGGTCGACCAGGGCCTTGGAATACTTCTCTTTTCCAGCACCAGCTAGGTCCTTAGCATTTTCCTTGATGATATAGGCAGACTGGGCGATCAAGGCTTGCGCCATGAGTTTCAGGGCGCGGTCCTTTTCGGCCGCAGGGACGAGGGCCAAGCGGTAGGAAGCTTTCTTAGCGGCGTGCGCGATCTTTAGGATTTGGGCAGCTAGGTTCATATGACAAAATGAGTCCCTACGATCTGGCCTGAGGTTGTGCTGATCAAGACATCGGGCACATTGCCCCCTGCGATAATGGTGGGGATATGCGCTTCCCGGGCGATCCGGACAGCATCGATCTTGGTCTTCATGCCGCCCCGGGCCATCTGCACATTAGCGGTGCCCTGCACAGCGGTCATGATCCCGGATGTGATCTCACCGATCTGGGCGTATATCTTCTTATCGGCGTCGTATACCCCATTGACATCCGAGAGGATGGTCAAAAGATTAGCATGCAATAATTTCGCCACCAAGGCGGAGAGCTTGTCATTGTCCCCGAATTTGATCTCTTCGGTGGATGTCGTATCATTCTCATTGATGATGGGCACAAGCCCTTTGTTCAAGATGGCATCCAGCGTATGTTTGACATTGAGGCGGCGGGCATCATTGTTGAAATCATCCCAGGTCAACAGCACCTGCGCGCATTTCAAACGGACCTTCTTGAATGCTTCGATATAATTGCGCATCAAGACGGCCTGGCCGATGGCCGCGCGGGCCTGCAAGGCCCCCAAATCGGTCGGACGCCTACTCTCCCCCAACTCACCCATGCCTAAGGCGATCGCGCCGGAAGAAACCAAGACCACTTCAATGCCTCGCTTACGCAGGACACTGATCTGCCTGGCCAGCGACGACAAACGGGCCGTCCTGGACTTGAACTTCCCGTCCACGATCTGGCTGGAGCCTAATTTAACGACAATGCGTTTGATGGGTTTATTGAATGTGCGCATAAATGAGCCCTGAGCCGGCAGATGAACCGATCTTCCCTATAATAGCTCTCTGATCGCCTCGATGACCTTCTCCAACCCTTGCTTGTCCTTGGCGGAAATGGCCAGAATATCGCTGGTGACCTTGCGTTTAAAACGGGTCAAATTCTTCTTCGAATCTGGCATGTCCATTTTATTGGCCACCAGGATGCGGTGCTTGTGCAAAAGTTCTTCACTGTAGAGGTCAAGCTCCTGGCAGATCAATTCATAGTCCTCAACCGGGTCCCTGCCTTCAGAGCCCGACATATCAATGACGTGCACCAGGATCTTGGTGCGTTCCGTGTGCTTGAGGAATTGGTGCCCCAGGCCCTTGCCTTCATGGGCGCCTTCGATCAAACCAGGAAGGTCAGCCATGACAAAATCTTCCAGCTCACCCGACTCGTCCCTGACGATCCCAAGCACGGGCGATTTGGTCGTGAACGGATAATTAGCGATCTTTGATTTTACCTTACTGACCGCGCAAATCAAAGTGGATTTCCCGGCATTCGGGAACCCGACCAGCCCCACGTCCGCGATGACCTTAAGCTCAAGACGGATGGTCCGAAGTTCACCTGCACCAGGCAGGGTCGGTGTACGTCCGCGGTTATTGCCGTGTCCGGCTGCGCCGCCCTTGGCCACAATGACCTGGTCGCCGTGCACGCACAGATCACGCATCAGAAGATCGGTGTCATGGTCCCAGACCATGGTGCCCACTGGCACCGGCAGGATGCAATGATCGCCGCGTTTGCCCGTCTTGTTATTGCTGCTGGCATGCCCGCCTCGTTCACCAGCGTAATGCTGTTTGAAGC
>JAYVSG010000194.1:0-11536 GCA_043775535.1 Candidatus Omnitrophota bacterium | reverse complement strand
AGCTCGTATAATGATGATGTGCGGATCTCAAAAGACATCGTGGACCGCCTGGTCGATGCCTACCGCAAGATCCGCAACACCGTGCGCTATCTTTTGGGCAATTTGCATGGTTTTGACCCGGATAAGGACCTCCTGGCCTATGACCAATTGCAAGACCTGGACCGCTGGGCCTTGAACCGTTTGGGGCTCACCATCAAGGCCGTGGATGAGGCCTATACAGCCTATGATTTTCCCAAGGTCTATAAGACCATCCATGCGTTTTGCAATGAGGACCTGTCCAGCATTTATCTTGACATCCTCAAGGACCGGCTGTATACTTGCCCCGCTCAATCGGTCGAACGAAAGAGCGCGCAGACCGTTCTTTATCACATTCTCGACGCCGTGACCAGGCTTTTGGCCCCGATCACTGTATTTACCGCCGAGGAAATATTTGCTGTAAGTCCAAAGACCGCAGCACTTAAGAGCGAACCCAGCGTGCATGTGCTGGATTGGCCCAAGGTCGACCACGCTTGGATATCCCCTGACATAGAGGAGCGTTTCAAGTCCCTTCTGGGGACGCGCGACCGGGTCCTTAAAGCCTTGGATGTGAAGCGCAAGGCCGGGGACATCGGCAGTGGTTTGGAGGCCAAGGTTGTTATCAGGGCTCCTCAAGACGGGTTGTCTTATTTACAAAGTTTTAAAGACCTGCCGGCCATGTTCATTGTTTCACAGGTGGAATTAGGATCGGGCGGGGATGAGATAGAAGTCCATAAAGCAGATGGGGTCAAATGCGTGCGCTGCTGGAATTGGCGCACGGATGTTGGGAATAATGCCGCACATCCGCAATTATGCGGGCGCTGTGCGCAACAAGTGGGATCATTCACTTAATTTGGGGAGAGCAGACCAATGCCCGTTAAGAAAGCCGCAACCAAAAAAGCCGCACCCGTCGTCAAAGGCAAGATCTTCAAGCCTGTTGCCGTAAAGATAAATCCCAAACATGAGATCTACAAGAAGCTGCTCCTGAAGATGAAGGAACAGATCGTCGGGGACATCCGCAACCTTTCCGATGAGAATTCCGGCAGCGGCAATGACCGCGGCGGCGATGTGTCCGGCCACGCCCTCCACATGGCTGACGTTGCCACCGACATGTATGACCGTGAATTCACGCTTGGCCTTGCTGCCAATGAGCGCGAAATGCTCTACGAGATCGATGAAGCCTTGAATCGCATCAAGGACGGCAGCTACGGCATGTGCGGTTCATGCAAGAAGGCTGTCCTGGTTGCACGGTTGAAAGCGATCCCTTACGCGCGCACCTGCATGAAGTGCCAGGAAGCCCTCGACGCCAAACGCAGGTAAGTCCTAAGGCGCATCCAATCCCATGATCCAGGACCCTAAACGTTCCAAGGTGGATATTTTGATCTTTGTGGCAGGTGTCTTGGGCGTTGTCGGCCTTGACCGCCTGACCAAGATCGTATTCGCGAACCTGCTTGAGCTCAATGAGTCCATCGCGGTCATCAGGAATTTCTTCCACTTCACCCTTGTCCATAACACCGGGATCGCCTTCGGCCTGTTCCGCGACTGCGGCGTGGTGTTCATCATCATCCCGCTGATATTGACAGGGCTTTTGATCTACAATATTTATTACCACCGCAACAGCGAGCACCTGAACCGTACGTATATCGTTGCTTTTTCGTTGATCCTGGGCGGGGCCATCGGTAACCTGATCGACCGCATCTTCCTGGGATATGTGGTCGATTTCATCGACTTTCGCGTCTGGCCGGTTTTTAATATCGCGGACAGCGCCATCACCGTGGGAGCGGCCATCATCCTGTTCAAATGCATCCCATCCTCTTCCAAATAGGTCCTTTCACCATTTACGGTTACGGCGTCATGCTCGCGCTGGCCGTGGTGGTCTGTGCTTTTTTACTCTCCCGCGACGCAGCCCGGAAGGGGATCAGCCGGGATGCCGTATATGATCTGGTATTTTGGATCACGGCCTTTGGCCTGCTTGGTGCCCGCATCTTTTATGTCTGTATTGCCTGGGATAATTTTGCTGCGGCACCGCTCGACATCATCATGATCCAAAAGGGCGGCCTGGCCTGGCAGGGTGGATTGGCCGGCGGGGCCTTGGCAGGGGTGTGGTTTGCCCGGAGCCGGAAATTGTCCTTGCGCGTCCTCTTGGACCTGAGCGCACCGTATATTGCCCTAGGGCAGGCCATCGGCCGTATCGGGTGTTTCCTCAACGGCTGCTGTTATGGCAAGCCGTGGGACCATGGCATCTATTTTCCCGTGCATGGCGAGCGTCTGCACCCGACCCAGCTGTATGAGACGGCGAGCCTGTTCATGATCTTCGTGCTGCTCAAATTTGCCCAGAAGAAGCCGCACCATGCCGGCATGGTCTTTGTCGCGTATTTGGGCCTTGCCGCCATTGAGCGTTTCATCGTTGAATTCTACCGCGACGACCATATCGTCTTATGGCTGGGTTTAAGTTTACCGCAATATGTGGCCTTATTGACCTTTGTCTGCGGCATTGCCGTTTACCTGAGGTTCCGTAAATGATACGCACCTTTATTGTTGAAGAAGCCCATGCCGGCCTGCGTTTGGATGTTTATTTGACCCAGGTCATTGAAGATATCCCCTCGCGCAGTTTTGTGAAGAAGCTCATTGACGGGGAGCAGGTCACGATCAACGGCAAGAAGCAGGGCAAGACCAATTGCAAGGTGGCGCCGGGGGACAAGGTCACGGCGGATGTGGACCCGTCGGTGTGGGCCAAACATGACATTGAAGCTCAGGACCTGGAGCTTAATATTTTTTATGAAGATGCGGACCTGGCCATTGTCAATAAACCTTCAGGTCTGACCGTCCATCCCGCAGCAGGGGGAAGGTCCGGCACCCTGGTCAATGGGCTGGTGCATCATTTTCAGGAACAACTTTCGAGCGTG
Source organism: Candidatus Omnitrophota bacterium (assembly GCA_043775535.1). Taxonomy (GTDB): domain Bacteria; phylum Omnitrophota; class Gorgyraeia; order Zapsychrales; family Fredricksoniimonadaceae; genus JACQQW01. The sequence goes on along the minus strand of JAYVSG010000194.1, from coordinate 8,615 downwards.
AACGGGGACGTACGCCCGGGCATCGTGCACCGCCTGGACAAGGACACGTCGGGGCTGTTGGTCATTGCGAAGAGCAATGTGGCCCATGCCCGTTTGGGAAGGCAATTTGAGAAGCACACCGTCATGAAAAGGTATGTGGCCAGGGTCGAGGGTACGGTGCAATTCGACCAGGGTATTGTGAATGTCCCGCTCAAGCGCCATGTCAAATACCATGACATGCGGCAGGTCGCCCGCGAGGGGGAAGGCAAGGAAGCGGTCACCCTCTACGAGGTGATCAAGCGGTTCGGGAAAACATCCACCCTGATCGCCCTTTTCCCGCAAACCGGCCGGACCCACCAGCTGCGCGTGCATATGAAGCATTTGGGGCACGCCATCCTGGGGGATGATAAATACGGCCGCAAGGATGCGTTCCCGCGTCTGGCGCTCCATGCTCAAAGCATCGGCTTCGAGCATCCCATCACGAAGGAATACGTTGAATTCTCCTGTCCCATCCCCAGGGAATTTTCTGTAGAAAACTGATTTATACCTTGTACTTAGGACCGCTTTTTTTATAATATATCTATTATGCAGAACAAACGCGGCAAAACCTTCACCATTTTCGTCATCTTGACCATCATTTTGCTGGCCTCCTCGACGTGCATTGGCTTTTTCCTTTACCACAAAGAACAGCGTCTGCGCCATCAGGCGGAATCCGACCGTGATGCCAGCCAGGCCATTGAAATGAAGCTCCAGGCCGATGTCAAGGAAGCCAAGCGCCAGCTCACCATTATCGAGGACAAGAACAAGGAAGCGGACGACAAGATCAATAACCTGATGGATGAGATGGCCTTGAACGAAGGTGTGCGTAAAGAAATGAAGGCGGAGAACGCCTCATTGAAAGAAGCTTTGGAAGCGGCCAAGAAGGATAAGGACAAGGTTAGGGAAGATGTCGATGCCGCTGAAAAAAGATATAAAGAGGCATTGGAGCTTTTTAAGGCCGAACAGGACAGGACCGCGGATTTGACCAAGCGTCTTAAGGAAGTGGAAGACGCAAAGGCCCAGACAGATGCCACACTTGGTTCCATGAAAGCGGACATGAAGCCGTATAACCAGCGCACCGCAGCGGAACAGGTGGCCCCGGAAGTTGTCGATCCCGGCAGCGCCAAGGCCAAGATGGAATTGGACAAGATCGTGGTCAATCCCAACGAAGGGACCCGTGGCAAGGTCTTGAGCGTTGACAAGGAAGCTGAATTTTTGGTTTGCAGTCTAGGTTTAAAGCAGGGCATCAAGACAGGGGACGTCATTTCCGTTTACCGCGGGGATGAATACCTGGGCGATGTCCGTGTCACCCGTGTCCAGGAAGAACTTTGCGCCGCCGATATCATCCCTCCATTCTCCAGCCGTAAGGTGCGCAAGAATGACACCGTCGTTTTCAAGCCGTAAAGTAATTCTATCTATTGTCATTCCTGCGAAAGCGGGAATCCATTTCCTCATTCCATTTTTTTTCTTACTATTCTTCCCTACATTGTCCCGCGCCGACATCACCACCGGCCTGGTCGGTCATTGGAAATTCGATGAAATGAGCGGTTTAACCGCAAAAGACACCAGCGGAAGCAACAACGGCACATTGAATAATGGTCCCACGTGGGAACAGGGAAAGCGGGGAGGGGCCTTGGGTTTTAACTCCGGCAGCAGCCAGTATGTGTCCATACCTGATCATGCATCCAATCGATTTGGAACAGGAGATTTTACCCTCAGCATTTGGATAAAAACCACAACCAGTGCCAACGAAGTGTTTATCGGTAAGTACAATGGGGACGCGAACAATGAGTATTATATGAACATCGACTCAGGCGTTATAGCGTTTGAAATTTCATCATCTCGGGTCAATTCAGGGGCTGTACTAGGTAACGATGATCGATGGCATCATATTGTCGGCTTAAGGAATTTGGGGACGACCTACTTGTTTATAGACGGGCGCGAAATCGCTTCAGGCAGCAATACGGGAAATGCGGACTCTTCCGGCTATCTAGGGATAGGTAGATTTGGGGTTGGTGCGTCTTTTTTATTTGACGGTCTCATTGACGATGTCCGCATTTATAATGGCGCTCTGACCGCCGATGATGTGGCTGAGCTCTACGGCCGTTCCACCATCCGTAACGCCCACATCGCGAATGCGGCAAAGGGTAATTAAAAAGTTTACGCGGATAATCCCGCCTGCTATTATACATCCTTATGCAATTGACCGTTAAGCCTATAGAGCATCTGCGCGGCACCATCGAGTTGCCTGCATCCAAATCTTATTCCATCCGCGCCCATTTCATTGCCGCCTGCGGCGGGCGTTCCACCATATTGGGTTCTTCCGATTGCGAAGATGCCGTTGTTGCCCGTAATGTGGGCAAGGCGCTGGGCAAGAAGTCTGCGTTGTTTGATGTGGGGGAGAGCGGGACCTCGTTAAGATTCCTTTTGCCGCTCCTTCCTTTGCATACCAGCCAGGCTATTGTCAAGGGCAAGGGTACGCTTGTCGGCCGGCCCAACCATCATTTGTGCACGGCCTTGCGCGCGCAGGGGATGGATATTTGCGGCAGCGGCCCCAAGGAATCCGTTCCCATCCTTTATAAAGGAGGAGCGCTCCAGCCCGGGCTCATCAAGATCGATGGAAGTCTAAGTTCACAATTCATTTCCGCCCTGCTGATCGCTGCGCCCAGGCTCGCTGCTGACAGCCGCATCGAGATCACGGGCAAGGAGATGGTCTCTGCAGATTATATCGTCATGACCCGCCAGATCCTGGCCAAGGCTGGGATCAAGGTTTCCGCCGCGGGTCCCCGGACGCTCATCGTCAAAGGCGGTCAGAAATTCAAAGGCTTGAAAGATTTTCGCGTTCCGTCGGATTATGGCCTGGCCGCCTTTCCCATGGCCGCAGCAGCGCTTCTGTCGTCCAAGGTCGTGCTTAAGGGCCATTTCAACGATGCTTTTGTGCAGTCCGACGGGCATATACTTGCCTTCTTGAGACGCATGGGGGTCAAGTTCAATAAGACGGGCAAAGCCATCAGCATGTCCGGGCCGTTCAAGCTCAAGGGTGGTGTATTCTCCTTGAAGACCTGTCCGGACCTTGTTCCTATCATGAGCGTCCTGGCCCTGTTCGCAACCGGCCGCACCGAGCTGGTGGACATCCATCACGCCCGGGCCAAGGAAAGCGACCGCATCAGCGACCTGCGTAAAGAATTACTGAAGGTGGGGGCTAAGGTGGGTGAAACCGCGGATGCCTTGATCATTGACCCGCTACCGGAATATAAAAGCGGCCAGGTATTGGACCCGCACCACGATCATCGTTTGGCCATGGCCTTCACTGTTTTAGGCCTGAAGCTTGGATGCACCGTCAAAGATATCGAATGCACGCACAAGTCCTATCCTGGCTTTGTCAAAGATATGAAAGCTCTTGGTGCTATTTGAGTTGTGACATTAAAAATGTTTGACAGTCCTGACCCTTTCGGATATCATGTCCACCATGATTAATCAAATCAAGAAACTTTTCAACCTGGTCTATGATTCCTTCATGGGCCTCTTTTCCAAAGACATGGGCATTGACCTTGGTACCGCCACCACCCTCGTGTATGTGAAGGGTGAGGGGGTTGTGCTGTGCGAACCTTCGGTCGTTGCCATTGAAAAAGACACCGGCCGTGTGGTCGCGGTGGGGGAAGAAGCCAAGAAAATGTTGGGTCGTACTCCTGGCAGTATCGTGGCCATCCGTCCCATGAAGGACGGCGTTATTTCCGATTTTGAAGTCACCGAAGCCATGCTCAAGTATTTCATCAAGAAGGTTCAGCCCAGCCGTTTTGCCTTCCGTCCGACCATTGTCATTGCCATTCCTTCAGGCATCACCGAAGTTGAGAAACGCGCGGTCATTGATTCCGCTGAACATGCGGGTGCGCGCAGCGTCATCCTGATCGAAGAGCCCAAGGCCGCGGCCATTGGTGTCGGGTTGCCTGTCCATGAACCTGCCGGTAACATGATCATCGACATCGGCGGCGGTACCACCGAATTTGCGGTCATTTCCTTAGGCGGCTTGGTTTACGCCAAGTCCATCCGCATCGCGGGCGATGAAATGGATGTGGCCATCATCGAATATTTGAGGAAGACCTACAACCTGATGATCGGCGAGCGCACGGCGGAAGAGATCAAGATCCGTCTGGGTTCTGCCTATCCGTTGGAAGAAGAATTGAACATGGATGTGCGCGGCCGCGACTTGATCGCCGGTCTGCCCAAGACCATCAACGTCACCTCTGTTGAGATCCGTGAAGCCTTGCAGGACCCTGTACAGGCCATTGTGGATGCTTCTAAATCCACCTTGGAACATACGCCACCGGAATTGGCAGCAGACCTGATCGATCGCGGTATTGTCATGGCCGGCGGTGGTTCACTGTTGCGCGGTCTGGACAAGCGTATTGCCGAGGAAACCGGTTTGCCGGTGCACATTGCGGATGATCCTTTGACCGCGGTCGTCATGGGTACGGGTGCCACCCTTGACATGTCTCCGATGATGCGTCGCCGGTTCACGGCACAAGCCAAGCTTGACTTCTAAATGTGTTCCATAAATACCTTAAGCCAGCTGTTTATCTAGCCTTACTCATCCTTCCGTTGTGCATCGCTTTTTCAAAACCAAGATCAACAACTGCGGTTCCTGTCCTGGACGCCGGTGCCAAACCTCTTGGGTTGGTGCAGGGGGTTGCTTTTGAGTTCAAGAAGGTCTTGTATTACCGGGACACCTACGCAGAGTATGTGCGGCTTAGGAAACAGACCGATCTTCTAAAGGCAAAATTGATACGCCAGCAAGAAGCCATGCAGGAGGCTCTTAGGCTCGAGCAGATCGCCGCTTTCCGGCGTAGCCAGCCGTCGGTGACGGTGATCGCTTCTGTCATCGGCCGTGATCCATCCAATTGGAATGCATCGCTCATCCTGGATAAAGGCGAGAAGGACGGCATCAAGATCGGCATGCCGGTGTTAAGTCCGCTCGGTGTGATCGGCAGGATCATGGAGGTGGGGCGTACGACCGCCAAGGCCATGCTCCTGGCAGATCCGAATTTCAGCGTTGCCGCGGTCGTGTCCCGCACCCGTGAAAGCGGTCTTTTGACAGGCACTCTTCAGGGGATTTGCCGCCTGCAGTACTTGACCGAGAATGCGGATGTCAAGGTAGGGGACAGGGTCGTTACCTCCAAATTGAGCACGGCTTTTCCTGAAGGGATATTGATCGGAAGTGTCGTCGATGTCCAGGCTGCGGCCAGCAGCCATGCGGTCGAATGCCTGGTCGAACCCGCCGTTGACCTTTCTCAGATCGAAGAAGTCATTATCGTCAAGAAATAACGCCCTTGATGTGCTTCTGCGCCCAACGCAGGAGTTCCCGGAGGATGGGCCTGAGGTCACGGCCGTTCTTGGTGAGGGTGTATTCATAGCGCCGCGGGCTTTTGGAGTAGGCGCTTTTTTTGATCATGCCGTAGGCTTCCAGTTTCTTCAGCCGGCTCGCGAGTATGTTGGTGGCGATCCCTTCCGGCGACTCCAGGAATTCATTGAAGGTCTTCTTTTTCCCGAACATCATGTCGCGGATGACAAGGATGGTCCATTTGTCCCCGATCAAGTCGAGAATGTTGGTGATGGGGCAGGGGGAACGTTTGAGCCCGCAGTTGATCTTCGAGCAGGATTTGTCCATGCCCAAGTATACCACGCATATTTATAGCTTGCAATTTGAAAGTGACTATGCTATTTTATTCGAACTTGCATAATGCAAGTAACTAGAGAAAGGGCTCGCCATGAAGCTATACGGGAATAATTTCACCTACAACAGCAATAAGGTGCGTTTTGCGGCCAATGCCATGGGCGTTGCCTATGAATTCCAGTCCATCGACCTTGGGTCCGGAGAGCAGCGCAAGCCCGAATTCCTGAAGGTTAACGCTTTAGGCCGCATCCCTGTCCTGTCCGACGGCACTTTTACTATCGCTGAAAGCAATACCATCATGAGATACCTGGCCGGCAAGACCAACTCCAAGTTATACCCCCAGGAGCTGCAGAAGCGTGTCATCGTCGACCAATGGCTGGATTTTGGTTCTATCCACCTTGGTGCCGCTATGGGCAAGATGCTGTTCAATACCTTTATCTATAAGATGGTCGGCGCTGAAAAAGACATCAAGTCCTTGGAAGAGGGTAGGGGCTTCCTTAATACCAACCTGGGTGCCGTGGAGTCCCAGTTGAGATCGACACCCTATATCACTGGACAGGAACTGAGTCTGGCGGATTTTAACATCCTGGCCATCATTGACCCTGCAGAATCGGTCGGTTTTGACCTTTCTGTTTTTCCTAAAGTTGTCGCATGGCGAAAGAACCTGCAGGCCCAGGACTTTTACAAGAAGGTTTTTTCTTCATATACAGATTATTTGAATGGCCTTTTTGCCGCAAAAGCGTAAAATAATCAGCTCATGAACGCTATCGAGATCAAAGACCTAGTTAAGACATACAAGGGCGGTACCAAGGCCCTCAAGGGCGTCAGCCTGACCGTTGAACCGGGTGATTTCTTTGCCCTATTGGGGGCCAATGGCGCGGGCAAGACCACGCTCATCGGCATCCTGACGGGACTCGTCAACAAGACCTCAGGCAGCATCAAGGTTTTTGGGAACGATATCGACAAGGATTTCAGCACGGCCAAGACCTTCCTTGGTGTCGTACCCCAGGAATTTAATTTCCATATGTTCGAGAACGTATTGGACATTGTGGTCAATCAAGCCGGATATTTCGGCATTGAATACAAGGTCGCTTTAAAGGATGCTGAGGAAATACTCAAGAAGGTCGGTCTCTGGGAGAAGCGCAAGACCATGGCCCGCACGCTCTCCGGAGGCATGAAACGCCGCCTGATGATCGCCCGCGGCCTTATCCATCACCCCAAGATCCTGATCCTTGATGAGCCTACCGCTGGAGTGGATGTGGAATTGCGCATTGGTATGTGGGAATACCTGCGCACCATCAATAAGCAGGGCACGACCATCATCCTGACTACGCATTACCTAGAAGAGGTGGAACAGATGTGCCGCCATGCAGCCATCATCAAGCAGGGTGAGATCGTGCGTATGGACACAGTGTCCAACTTGATGAACGGGCAGAAACTCGAAAAAATATTCCTGGATATCATCAAGCAATGAATCCCCGCGCCCAATTTGTATCCCTGATGACCATCGTGCGCAAGGAGATCACGCGCATCATGCGCATATGGACGCAGACGCTCTTGCCGCCGCTGGTGACCCAAAGTCTGTATTTTTTGATCTTCGGTAAATTCGTCGGTTCGCAGGTGGCGGCCATCAACGGCGTCAGCTACATGGGCTTCATCGTTCCAGGCCTGGTCATGATGGCGGTGATCGGTGCGGCCTACGGCAATGTGGTCAGCTCTTTTTACGGGGCCAAGTTCCAGCATAATATCGAGGAAGTGCTCGTGTCGCCCACGCCGGAATGGGTGATCATCCTCGGGTACACGATCGGGGGCTTGCTTCGGGGTGTCGCGGTGGGAGTGCTGGTCTTCATTGTGTCCATGCTCTTTACCCATCCGGTGGTGCATAACTTCTGGATCGTCCTGTTCTTCACCGTGATCACCTGCATCGCGTTTTCCCTTGCCGCGCTCATCAACGGCATCTTTGCCCGTAATTTCGATGAAGTGGCTTTCTTCCAGAATTTCATCCTGACCCCGCTCATCTATCTGGGTGGAGTGTTCTATTCCATCCACAGCCTGCCGGAGGTGTGGCAGAAGATATCCTGGTTCAATCCCCTGGTGTACATGATCAATGGGTTCCGTTACGGGTTCTTTGGTTTTTCTGATGTTCCCGTCGGTGTTTGTGCGGCATCCTTGACGGCGTTGACCCTTGTGCTGGCCTGGGTGAATTGGAAGCTTCTGAAGAGCGGTGTTGGTATCAAATCATGATTTTCAACAATGTAACCAGGAGGGCAGCATGAAAAAGTTAGCATTAGTTGCAGTAGGTCTGTTGATGGCCGGGCGTGTCTTCGCCGCAGATGCGTACAAGATCGACAGTGCACATTCCAATATCGGTTTCTCGATCAAGCACATGATGGTCAGCAATACCACGGGGCAGTTTGGTAAATTTGACGGCACCATCGCATATTCTCCGGAAGACCTGGCTGGTTCCAAGGTCAGCGTGACCATCCCGGTTGCCAGCATCAATACGGCTAACGAGCAGCGCGACGGACATTTGAAGAGCCCGGACTTCTTCGATGCAGCTAAATTCCCGGAGATCACCTTTGTCAGCAAGAGCATTGCCAAGGATTCCATTACGGGCGACCTTACCATCAAGGGCGTCACCAAGGCAGTCACCATCCCTGTAACCATAGACGGTCCGGTTAAGGGCATGATGGGTAAGGACGTGATCGGCATTAACGGCACCTTCAAATTGAATCGCCAGGATTATGGACTGACATGGAACAAGACCTTGGACCAGGGCGGTGTTGCCATCGCGGATGAGGTCAATGTCACCGTCAGCATCGAAGCCGGCAAAGAATAAGTATTAAGTATATATAAGTCTTTAAATAGGGGACGGAGCCCTATTTCCTTAGGTATGGAAATAGGGCTCCGTCCCCTATTTTTATGC
>JAYVSG010000193.1:0-3454 GCA_043775535.1 Candidatus Omnitrophota bacterium | reverse complement strand
ACAGGACAGCCAGCAATAATAAGATGTCCGCAATATGAAGCACTCCCCCGGAACGGACGGCTGCGTAAAGGAGCACGACCCCACACCCGCAAAAACTTGCGGTCCAAAAAGAACGTGAAGGCTTTTCATGGTTGACCAGGCTGACGGCATAGGCGGTCGCCAGCGGCAAAAGACCGATCACGATGGCCCCATGCGCGGCCGGCAGGTATTTCATCGCCGAACTGGCGAACAAGGGAAAACCAATACTCACCCCGAGGGCGACGAACATCAAGGGAATGAGATGCTCCTTCTTGGGCACAGGCGCGCGCATGACCTTGAGCACGATCGCCGCGACGAGCGATGCCAGGAAAGCCCGGCCGGTACCGACCACGACCGGGTCCATCTCGGTGATGGCGACACGGGTCAATGGCAAGGTGAAGGCGAAACTTGCGACGGCAATGACCGCCAATATGTATGCTTTTTGTTCTTTATGCATGTAATCGTCATTCCCGCAAAAGCGGGAATCTCCATTCTGGATGCCCATTTTCATGGGCATGACATACTAAATGAAAAGGGACGCTGTTTAGGCGTCCCTTGGTAATCCTTTATATGTGTTTTGGAATTACTTTAGGACGAGCACCTTTGCCGTGTAATTGGCTCTGATGTAGGCATTACCCATTAACTTTTGCGGGGCATACTTCTTCCAAGCGCCGGTAGCATCGGTTTGGATGTCGGTGATGGCATCCCCGCCCAAGATAGCAGCTTCCTGCTTGAGCTTAGGCAGAACATCTTCCAAGCCCCTGCGGCGCTCGATATTCACGGTCACAATGGCGATCTCAATATAGGGCTGGTCGACCTTTTCCAAATAGGTGACATCCGCGATATTCTTCTTTGGGGGATAGAAATCCTGCGTCATGTCCTTGGAATCGATCTGGTACAATGTGCAGCCGGACAGGAAGCCGGTCAGGAGCAACATGGATAATAATGCATTTTTCATATCTAGAGATTATCCCATCCGAGTGAGTTTGTACAATTATTTTTTATTTTTTAATGCGTTCAATATCTTTTCCGGCGTGATCGGCAGGTCCATGATGCGCACCCCGATGGCATCCTCGACCGCATTGGCAACGGCCGCTGCAGTGGGCAAGAGCGCCGCCTCCCCCATCCCCTTAGCGCCGAACGGGCCTTCTGGGTCATTGGTCTCGACCATGATGGTGTTCATCTTGGGGATGCCGATGGAACGCGGCACGCGATACCCTGCGAAATTCGGATTGAGCACGCGGCCGTTCTTGAAACGCAGATCTTCATAAAATGTATAACCGATGCCCATGGCCAGCGAGCCTTCGATCTGGGCCTCACATGATTGCGGATTGATGGCCTTGCCGATATCATGCGCGTCCCATAATTCCAGGAGCTTGACCTCACCGGTGTCGGTATCAACCTCGACCTCGGCGATCTGGGCCTCGAAACCATAGCTGCCCGACACATTACCCTCGCCGGTGCGAAAATCGATAGGGGTTGTCTTTGGATTATAGCTGCCGCGGCCGATGATCTGCTTGCCATACTTAAAGGAATAACAAAGCTCAAGCGCCTTGTCAAATGTCATGAACTTGCGGCCGTCGTTGCGGACAATGACGTGTTCGGCCTTGATGTCCAGGTCTTCGATGTTCAGGTTATGCTCTTTAGCAACGATCTCAAGGATCTGGAGCTTTGCGTCCCTGCCGCCCAACAACGCGGCATTACCGGAAATAAAGGTCACGCGGCTGGCGAATCAACCCGTATCGAACGGCGTGATCTCGGTGTCCCCGGCCTTGCATTTGATACGGCTGAAGCTGACACCCAATTCATGCGCAGCGATCTGGGACAAGGCAGTGTTGGAACCCTGCCCGGTGTCTGCGGCACCGGTGAATAAATAGACGGAGCCGTCCTCTTCCACCTTGACGATGGCGCCGGCACTTTCATGGGACTTGTACATCTTGGAACCCATGACGTCCGCGGCGATCCCGATCCCGATGCCTTTTTTCAAATGTTTGCGCTTGCCGTGCTTCTCCGTCCACTTGGCTGCAGCGCAGGCCTTCTCGATGCATTCCTTCAAACCATTGGTGGTCAGGACCATCTTATTGACCGTGACCATGTTCGGTTCCGTGATGTTCTTCAAACGGAATTCAACAGGATCCATGCCAAGATCAGCCGCGAGCATGTCCATGTGGGATTCAATGGCAAAACCGCTCTGCACACCGCCAAAGCCGCGCATGGCGCCGCTGATGGGATTATTGGTATAGACACGGTAGCCGGTCATGCGGAAATGCTGCAATTTGTAGACCATGAAGATGCGCATCATGGCGGCAGCCAATACCGTCGGACCATAGCTGCAATATGCGCCCCCGTCAGCCAAAACCTCACCGGTCATGGCCATGATGGTGCCGTCCTTCTTGACACCGGTCTTGACCTTATAGATCATACCGTGCTTACGGCGCGTGGTCGTGAATTCTTCTTCGCGGGTGAGCGAGATCTTGACCGGCAGCCCCCCCGCCTTCTTAGAAAGCAAACAGGCAGCGAAATCCATGGGCAGCATTTCAAGCTTGCCGCCGAAACCACCACCGGTGGGCATCTTGATGACACGCACATCGTTCAGGTCAAGCTTCAGGGTCTTAGCCAGGGCCTCACGGCATTTAAACGGGGCTTGGCTCGAGGACCATAGGGTTATCTTATTGGTGAAGGTTTCCCATTGGCCGATGCAGACATGGGGCTCCATGGGTGACGGATGCGCGACCGGGCACCAGAACTTGTCCTCACGCACATGGTCCGCTTCCTTCATCAAACGTTCCGGGTTGCCGAAATTGACCGGCAGGATCACGGCAATATTGTTGAGCGATTCATGGATTTGCGGAGCACCCGGCTTGATGGCCTCTTCGATCTCAAAAACACCGGGCAGGACCTCGTATTGCACATCGATCAATTTCAACGCAGCATCAACGGTCTCTTCGTCTACTCCAGCCACAGCGGCGATCTCATCACCGATATAGCGCACCTTGTCCGACTCAAGCGCCATCTGGTCGACCGTATGCGGGAAAAAATATTCATTGGAACCAAATTTGATGAGCAGGGTGTCCTTGGCCGTGACAATGGCCTTGATGCCGGGCAGTGCCAAGGCCTTGGTCGTATCGATGCTGATGATACGCGCATGGGCATGCGGAGAACGCAGCATCTTCCCGACCAGCATACCGGGTAAGGACATATCAAAGGCATACTTCAACTGGCCGGTGACGATCCCCCTGCCCTCGATGCGCGGCACACTCTTGCCCACAGGGTCGACATAATTGTCTGCGTATTTGGATCTTGGTGGGGTCAGGGCCATCAGCTTGCCTGCTTCATCTGTCGACCGGCTTCACGCACGGCATCGAATATTTTAGGATAGCCTGCGCAGCGGCAGATATTGCCGTCGAGCGCGTACTCGATCTCTTTTTGTGTGGGG
>JAYVSG010000192.1:0-4192 GCA_043775535.1 Candidatus Omnitrophota bacterium | reverse complement strand
CTGCTCGACGAGCCCACCAACCATTTGGATATTGATTCGATCACCTGGCTCGAAGGTTTCCTGAAAGCGTACGAGGGGACGGTGTTCTTCGTTACCCACGACCGCACCTTCATGACCAATATCGCCAACCGCATCGTGGAGCTCGACCGCGGCAAGATCTACAACTGGTCCTGCGATTACCGCACATTTTTGGAACGCAAGCAGCTGGTGCTGGAGATGGAATCGGCGCAGCGCGCGGATTTTGACAAGAAGCTCGCTGAGGAAGAGGTTTGGATCCGCAAAGGCGTGAAGGCCCGCCGCACGCGCAATGAAGGCCGGGTCAAGGCGCTGGAACGCATGCGTATTGCGAAACAGGCCCAACGCCAGGTTGTCGGCCAGGTGCGCATGCAGGCACAGGAAGCGGAATCTTCAGGTCATTTGGTCATCAAGGCCGCGCACCTGGGCTTTAACTACGGCGACCAGTGCATCGTTCGGGATTTCTCGACGCAGATCATGCGCGGGGATAAGATCGGGGTCATTGGCCCCAACGGCTGCGGCAAGACCACGCTGCTGCGCCTTTTATTGAACAAGCTTGAGCCCCACAAGGGCAAGGTGCGCCACGGCACAAATCTTGAAGTGGCCTATTATGACCAGCTGCGCGAGCAGTTGGAAGAGGACAGGACGGTGATCGAGAATGTCACCGGCGGCGGGGACACCATCACGGTCAACGGCAAGCCGCGCCACATCATCGGTTATCTCCAGGATTTCCTTTTTACCCCTGACCGTGCGCGCACGCCGGTGCGGGTGCTTTCCGGCGGGGAACGCAACCGTCTGTTCCTGGCGCGCCTGTTCACCAGGCCTTCCAATTTTCTGATCATGGACGAACCCACCAATGATTTGGACATCGAAACCCAGGAATTGCTGGAAGAATTGCTGATGGAATATTCAGGCACCCTGATCTTAGTCAGCCACGACCGCGCCTTCCTCAATAACGTGGTCACCTCGACGATCGTCATGGAGGGCAAGGGTGAGGTCGGCGAATATGCGGGTGGTTATGATGACTGGTTAACCCAGCGCGCCGCCAATGCCGCCGCCCGGAAAGAGCCGCCCAAGCCGGCGGCCAAGGAAAAGGCCAGCCTGCCTAAAGACATTGCCCAGCGCAAACTTTCCTTCAAGGAACAGAAAGAACTGGAAGAGCTGCCCCCACGCATTGCGCAGCTCGAGGCCGACCAGGAGAAATTCTTCGCCCTTATGTCCGATATTTCTTTCTACCAGAAAGATCCCAAGGAAGTTGCTGCTGCGCAGGCCAGTTCAGAGACGATCTCCGAGGACCTTCTTAAAGCTTATGAGCGCTGGGAATACCTCGAAGCATCCCGCGCGGACGATTGAAGCTTCAAAGAACTTGCCATTGGTAGTATAATGTAGCCCATGTCTTACCAGATCCTCCTTGTTGATGATGACATAGACTTCCGTGAGGAATTGCGGGAAAGTCTTATGGACAATTACCGCGTGTCCGAAGCCGGCAGCGGTGAAGAGGCTTTGAAGATCATCGGCCGTCCCAACAGCATCGACCTCGTCATCCTGGATGTGGGCCTTCCGGGCTTAAGCGGCATTGAAACGCTCATCGCCATCAAATCGATCGATCCTTCCCTGCCCATCATCATCCTGACCGGACAGAGCTCCAAGGACGTCGCCGTGGACGCCCTCAAGGGCCGTGCCGACGATTACATCGAAAAACCGTTCAACATGGACCAATTCCTGCGCATCATCGACAAGATGGTGAGCCGCGGCAAAGGCCCGCTTGAGGCCCTCAAGGACCGCAATAAGATGGAGCTCGTCAAGAAATTCATCGAGCGCAATTCATCCAAGAAGGTGAGTCTCAAGGACGCGGCCCAGGAGGTTTCCTTAAGCCTGAAATATTTGAGCCGCGTGTTCAAGGAAAAGAACGGTCAGGGTTTCAATGAGTATCGCCTCAAGCTCAAGATGGACAAGGCCATGGAACTGCTCAGGTCCCGTGCCACGACTGTTTCAGAGATCGCCTTCCAGCTCGGCTACAAGAATCCGGAATCCTTCGTGCGTATTTTCAAGAAGAAGACAGGGGCAACACCTGCGGAATACAGGAGGAAGCATGCTAAACGCAAAACTTAAACCCTTGTTCCTTTTATCGCGCCTTTCACAGGAACGCCAGGTGCTGGTCCTGGGCGTCCTTGCTGTATTGTATTATCTCGTGGCCCATTGGAGCCTGCAGGTCTCCTTCAATAATACGAGCGCTTCCCCGGTGTGGCCGGCGTCGGGCTTGGGATTCATTACCATCCTGGCCTTTGGCTACCGCGCATGGCCTGCGATTTGGATGGGGGCGTTTTTTGCCAATTTCACCTTCCTGTTGGGCAACCAGACATCCGTGGTGCCGGTGGCGGTCTTTATTTCCGTCCCTATCGCCGCAGGCAATATGCTTGAGGCTGTGCTGGGTGTTTTCCTGATGCGTTTCTTTATCGATGCGCCGAACCCGCTCCTGAGCGTCCGGGACATTTTTAAATTCGTCTTTGCCGTGTTCATCGGATGTTTGTCCAGTGCTGCGATCGGGACCTTGATCGTTTGCCTTTCCAGCCAGGTGCCCGGGGTATTGTCCAAGATGGTGTTCTTCACATGGTGGCTGGGGGATGTGGTCGGCATCCTGACCATTGTGCCCTTGTTCTGGACATTTTATATGTTCCGCTGGAAGAAGCCCACCTATCATCGGTTCATTGAGGCCGCGGCCGTTTCCATCGTGCTCATTGCGGTGGAGGCGATGGTCTTCTCCTCGCAATTCGTGAACAACCAATTCTCTTTTGCCGGTGCCTACCTGATCCTCCCGTTGGCCGTGTGGTCGGCCTACCGTTTCAGTTATGCCGGTGCGACCCTGTCGACCATGGTGACCCTCATCATCGCCGTGATCGGGACTTTGCACCAGCTGGGTCCTTTTGTCAGCACCGTGCTCAACGAGTCCCTGATCTCTATGCAATCGTTCATCGGCATCATCGCGGTCACGGCCCTAGTTTTGGCAGCGGCCCTGCAGGAACGCCGCAAGGCCGAGGAGAAGATGCGGCGCAGCGAGCAGCGTTTCCGCGGCCTGGTCGAGAACAGCATGGACATGATCGCGCTCTTGTCTACGTCGGCGACCGTCCTGTATGCCAGTCCGTCGACCCAGCGCATACTGGGCTACACCATCGACGAGCAGGTGGGGCATAACATATTTGAGTGGGTACATCCGGAAGATACGGTGGCCATTACCGAGGTGCTGCAGAAGATCATGGACGGGCCCGGTGCCATTGTTGAAGCGCGCTGCCGGTTCCGTCACAAGGACGGTTCATGGCGCTGGTTGGAGGGAACAGGATATAATCTGCTCGGCGATCCGGCCATTGAGGCGGTGGTGGTCAATTACCGCGACATTACAGAACGGGAACAGGCCCAGATGGCCATTGAGGAAAGCGAGCTGCGCTTCAGGTCCATGGCGGATACGGCACCGGTCATGGTCTGGCTCACGGGCACGGATGGCCTGTGCACCTTCCTGAACAAGGCCTGGCTTGATTTCACCGGCCGTTCCCTCGATCATGAATGGGGTAATGGCTGGCTCTTGGGCATACATCCCCAGGACCGCGACCGCACGGAAAAGACCTATCTCGATGCCTTTCACAGCAGGCAAAAGTTCACCATGGATTACCGGCTCCTGCGTTCTGACGGCGTATACCGCTGGATCGTGGACACCGGTGTCCCGCGTTTCACGGCAGACGGTGAGTTCTCCGGCATGATCGGCTCATGCCTGGATATCACCGAACGCAAACGGGCCGAGCAGGTCTTGCAGCGGGATAAAGAAAGCCTGGCGAGCCTTGTAGATGAGCGTTCCAAGGAATTGATCAAGGCCCAGAAGGAACTGAAACATGCCAGCCGTCTGGCGGACATCGGCACCCTGGCCGCGACGGTGGCGCATGAATTGCGCAACCCATTAGGCGTTATCCAGCTGGCTGCGCATAATCTCAGCAAACAAAAAGGCGATGGGGTCCCTGACAGGCATTTGGTGAACATCCAGAAGAAGGTGTGGGAAGGCAACCAGATCATTGACAACCTACTCAGTTATTCGCGCATCAAGATCCCGCATTACGAACAGGTCCAGGTGCTCAGCATGATCGATGAGTGCGTGAGCAATGTGCAAGGCCGTTTTCCAGAGAAGAACATT
>JAYVSG010000191.1:0-2144 GCA_043775535.1 Candidatus Omnitrophota bacterium | reverse complement strand
TCTTTAAAGCGATATCATAGGCCTGGATCACCGGCTTGCCGGGTTTGCTGTAGTCCTCGACCACGACCTTGCCGATATTGAGCTTTAACACATCGATCTTGAATTCCGGCAAGGGTTGTTTCTTGTGGTCCTTCTCCTTCGAAGCCCTGACCTGCTCCTGCACGACCTTGAGCTGGTCGACGTTGAGCTTGCCTTCCGCGTTCTTTATCACCACCACCTTTTCCAAGTGCACGGCGATGAGGGGAAAATGCCATTGGCCTTTAAGGGCCTGGTCCAGGTCTATGTCCATCTGCGCCGATGGCATGACAAGAAAAATCCCGCTCGGAAATCCGGGCGGGTTATGTATCTTAAGGTCTGTGATCCTGATGGTGCGGGAAATGATCCCAAGCGAACAACTGCCTATTTCAAGCTTGGCGCCCAGGACCTTGGAGGCGCCTATTTCGACCGCAGTCTTGATGAGGAAGTCCTTGGCAAAGCCCAAGACCACCAGCACCAAGACCACGGCCAAAATAGGACGGAGGAACTTATTCAATGCTTAGTTCGCTGACTGTGTTTCCTTTGCCATGGCGATCTGGCCAGGAGCATAGTTCTTCACGAGGTTATTATTGTTGTCATACACCGACACATCACCCTTTTCATTCTTGGCAGAGGTGTAGAGGACATCGCCCTTTTCATTCTTGGCAACGACCATGTCCTTGCTTCTTTCGAAGACAATGGTCTGGCTCTTCTTGCCGTCGACGGAGGTCAGGTGCACCTTGTCCGTCTTGGCATCGTAGGTCATGACCATCTTGTCCTTACCGTTCTGGATGACGCGCGGGCCGGCATTGGCCATGGTGACAGGATTATCGCCAGTCCAAAATTCAATGGAGTTGAAGATGATCGCATCCGCGAACGTCGCCAGACCATAGATCGGGGTCAAGGCAACAAGGAGGAAGCAAAGCTCATCGGCCCATTTGTCGGTTTGTGAGCGGTGGAAATTGTTGACCTTGCGCGTGAGGTTAAAAGACCCCGTACATCCTGTTGCCAGGAACGCGATCACCAGGACCGAAGCGATCATTCTCTTCATACACCCTCCTTGATTGTGGTTGTGTTATTGACTACAAAAGATATTATACACCATGATGATGAAAGGAAGATTAAATAAGTATTAAGAACGGAGAGATGCGGAAAACCACCGGGGTCAAACTTTCGATGCCTTCGACCTTGATGCGCTCGATCATGGCGGAATCAATGGTCATTTGCACACCAAGGCCTTCCTTCTTTACCTTCAGCTGCATGTCCGTCATGTCGAGGTCGATACCGCCGTTGGCGGCGATCATTTGCCATGATTCAGGCATCCGGGGTAATAAATTCAAACGGCTTTCAGGGCCGACCAGCTCTTTTCTCAACTCACGCAAAGGGTCTATTTCGCGGCCTATGCCCTGGGCAAAGACATCCAGGAAGGCATTGAGCTCATCTCTCTTGATGACCTGACGCATCTTTAAAGGGTTGTCGACCGTCCGCATCCGTATGCCCTGCTGTTCATAATAATCCCGGCCTGCATTAACAAAACGGTACCTGCCGCCCGGCGCCGACAAACGCAATTCACCTTTTTCGGCCAATCGCTCGGAATTGAACAATAACAGATACAGGCCGTTGATCCGGATATAGACGAGCCCGCCCGCCTTCACCTCGATCTTGGATGCGCGGGCAAGATCACCTTGCGGCATGTCGGAACTGAATTCTTCCAGGATCTCGACGGCATTGGGGCTCAGGGTCACTTCACGTCCCAGATAGTCTTTGGGGATCTTTCCCATGTCACTGGTCAGGACGATCCTGACCTTGCCGTTCATGGCTTTCTTGATGACCTCGGCCTTGAGCAGCACGGCCTGCTGGTCAGGCCTTCCCTCGATCATCTCCAATACATGCCGCTCTTCTTCCGTCGTCAAAGGCAGGTTGAACCGTTCGCTGACCCGCAGCTCCGTATCCCCGTTCTTTTGCAACAGATGATACGCCGTCCCTTGGAAATGCGGACGGGCATTCATGATGAATTGCGCTTCGAATTTGGTCAGACGGCCGGGGGCCACGCTTTTCATGGCAGCGTCATAAAGCACGGGATCGCGGGTGACCTTGGGGTTGACCAGGATGGGCGATTGCACGATACC
>JAYVSG010000190.1:0-2581 GCA_043775535.1 Candidatus Omnitrophota bacterium | reverse complement strand
AAGCATAAAAAGCCACTGGGTAACCAGTGGCTTTTTTTTATGCCCGATGATATACTAAAAAATCTTCAAAAAGGAGGCATCGATGCGGTATAAAAACTTATTTTGTTCTTTATTAGCCCTTTTCCTCTCGGCTTCCTCCGTATGCGCGGCCATGACCAGCACCGTTGATGATCGATCATCGGTCGAGGTCACGGTGTATAACAGCAATATAGGTCTGGTCAAGGACACGCGCCGTTTGAAGGTGCCGCAAGGTGTGGGCGAATTGAGGTTCATGGATGTGGCCTCCGGCATCCTTCCTTTTACCGTACAAGTCAAATCACTTAAAGCCGCCGGCGGATTGACCGTACTCGAGCAGAATTACGAATACGACCTGATGGATGACCAGAAGCTGATGGATAAATATGTGGGCAAGACCATCAAATTAATGGACGTAAATTACTACACGGGCAAGAAAGAGATCGTTGAAGCGGAGCTGTTGAGCAATAATGGTTCGCCGATATATAAGATCAATAACGAGATCCACCTGGGCGCCGCGGGCTACCGTATATTGCCGCAGATCCCGGAGAACCTGATCGCCAAGCCCACCCTGACCTGGATGTATGAGGCAAAGGCCGGAGGGCAGCAGGACGTGCAGGTGTCCTATTTGACCAATGGCATCAACTGGCGGGCGGATTATGTCGTGGTTGTCAACAAGGACGACACCGCCGCGGACCTGAGCGGATGGGTAACACTCGATAATAACAGCGGTACGACCTACAAGGATGCAAAATTGAAATTGGTGGCCGGTCAGGTCAATCGTGCCGAGCCGGAAGCTTACATGATGAAGGGCAGGCAGATGCAGATGGCCATGGCCACAGATGCAGCAGCTCCGCAATTCACGGAACAGTCTTTTTTTGAATACCACATTTATGACCTAGAGCGTCCGACCACGATCAAGGACCGGCAGACCAAGCAGGTGAATCTCCTGGAGGCTGCGGGTGCGGCCGTTGAAAAAGAATACGTCGTCTACGGCCAGCAGGGGTACTGGTACGGCAATTATAATAATGGCCAGCCCATCAAGGCCCCGGTCAATGTGTACTTGAAGTTCAAGAATGCCAAGGAGAACCATTTGGGCATGCCCCTGCCTGCCGGCACCATGCGCCTTTATAAAGAGGACGCGGCAAAGAGTCTGCAATTTATCGGCGAGGACAGCCTTAAGCACACGCCCAAGGACGAGAATGTTGAGCTTAAGGTTGGGGAAGTTTTTGATGTGGTGGCCGAACGCATCCAGACCGATTTCCAGCAGAACAACCGCTCTTTTGAAACAGAATGGGAGTTGACCCTGCGCAACCATAAGGACGGGAATGTGAAGGTGTCCCTGATGGAGCCGGTATACGGTGACTGGGAAGTATTGAGTTCGACACATCATTACACCAAGGCTGATGCCGCGACCCTGCGTTTCGACGTGGATGTCCCTAAGAACGGCGCAGTGAAGGTCAAATACCGCGTGCGCGTAAGGACCAATTGAACATGAAACCAAGTATTGTCATAGCCGTCACTGATGTAGAAAAGAATCGCGACATTGCTGCCGCAAAACCGGACATGGTTGAGCTGCGTGTGGATCTATTTAAGAAGGCCGGGGTTGAACATGCGGTGGGTCAGTTCATGGAACGCCGCAAGTTAAGGACCCCTTTGCTATTGACCGTGCGCAATCAGAAGAAAGAGGGCGCTGGAAAAGATTTCTCCGACGATCGGAAGTGGGAGATGCTGCAGGCCTTGATGCCTTTTTGCGATTGGGTGGACATTGAATTGTCATCGCCCTTGTGCCGTCAGACTGTGGCCCTGGCACGCAGTTTGAAGAAGAAGGTCGTTGTTTCTGCACATGATTTCAAAGCCACGCCCGCGCATCCGCAGACTCTTTTAAAGAGGGCCTTAAGTGTGCGTGCGGATGTGTTCAAGCTGGCCGCCATGGCCAATTCAACGGCGGACCTGGTCCACATGATCGATTTCACCCACCATAACCGCAAGCATGCCGTGGTCACCATGTGCCTGGGGCCTTTGGGCGCCTTGTCCCGCGTGACCCTTCCCGCGGCTGGCAGCCGCTGGGTGTACACCTTCCTCAATAAACCCACCGCTCCTGGTCAGGTTGACATCAAAACCCTCAGGGCCGCGCTGGAATTCTATTACCCCTGATGCCCACCTTATTTGTCAGACTGGCTTTTATCATCCCTGCACTGTGGTGGGTATACCTGTTGCTTTGTACCCAGATCGTTGTTGTCTATGATTCAATTGGGTATGAACATTTGGGAAGAATGATCTATGAGCACGGTTGGGTGGAATTTTTCCGCAACGGTCCTAATCGGGAACCATTCTTTCCAGCGCTGATCTCGGTGTCCATGTGGTTGGGCGAGATATTCAAGGTCTCTTATTATTATCCGTTGAAGATGTTCGGTGCTGTCTTCTTATTGCTCACCATGCTGGCCGCGTATCGATTGATGAGAATGATCGATGTCCATCGTGCCATTGCGACCCTCGCTGTTTTCTATCTCGGCATATCCCCGGTCATGACCAATTCCAGCATGCGGCTGTGGTCTGAATTTGC
>JAYVSG010000189.1:0-2614 GCA_043775535.1 Candidatus Omnitrophota bacterium | reverse complement strand
TCACGGTCACCTACTCTGAGGGTGCGAACCCGAACAATCCGGGCCACGGCCTAGGTTGGAAGTCGACCGCGACCTTCGTGCGCGTCAATGGTGCTACGGAAACCTCTTTGGCCGCCCATGGCCCCAAGAAGATGCTCAAGGACCTGGCCGGCGAACACGTCGTTCCTGCTGAGTTGTCCGGTGGTACGCTCCGCATGTACGTAGGTATCGTTACCAAGGACCCGTCAGCTGCGATCCCTGATCCGGTGGCGTCTGAAGTCTTCACCAATGCCGATGCTGCGGGTACCTATTCCGGTTCCTTGGTCATCACGGCAACTGCGGTCTAAGGTTGACGCATGATCCAAAGAGCATTACTGTTGTTATGCATGTTATGCGTCCTCGGTGGAGAGGCCAAGGCCCAACTTTTCCTTGAAGAAGGAAAGGTTTCCTTGGCCGTCTCGCCGGGGGAGCGCATCGACAAGTCCCTGGTGCTGCACAATACGTCCGCACAGAACGCGGACGTTAAGGTTTATTGGGAGGATTTCCAATACACCGCGCCTTACGAGGGCACCAAGGATTTCCTGCCCGCCGGCACCGCCGCGGCGAGCGCGAGCACCTGGGTCACCTATGCCCCGCGTGAATTCACCATCCCGCCTTTCGGTATCCAGAAGATCGATTACTCGATCGCTGTCCCCCAAGATGATAAGGGCGGCCATTACGGCGTGCTTTTCTTTGAGAAATCATCGGCCCCGGCCCAGAATGAGAAGGGGCTGACGATCATCACCAGGGTTGGATGCTTGTTCTTCTTGGAAGCCAAGGATAGGGCGAAGACCGCTGTCCTGGAAGATCTTAATTCCACATCTTCTGCCGTTACCGGCCATTTCAATAATAAGAGCGATGCCATCCTGATCCCCCGCATCACCTATTATTTCATGCAGGAGGGGGAATTGGTGGTGGACCGCGGTGAGCTTAAGAAACTTTACGTGCCCCCGGGTGCATCGGCATCGTGGAGCATCCCTTTATCCAAAGACCTTAGCGCCGGCCATTATACGCTGGTCGTCAACGCCGATCTGGATGAAGGTGACGTGGTTGTCCAGGAAGTTGGTTTTATCAAGGACGCTTCCGGAAAATTGACCATCGATGGGGTCCGGGATTGAGCGTGTTCATGCTCATCACGCGGATCATATGCTGTTTCAGCATCCTCCTTTCCCTGGTCTCACCGGCTCTGGCCGGCGAGGAACACGAACGCTCATACCAGAAATATTTTACCCAGGGCGTGCGGGCCTTTGACGCGCATGAAGACCAGGATGCCCTGCGTTATTTCACCATCGCCGCTATCTTTGACCCTTCCTCGACGGAACTCCAAAAATATTTAAAGACCCTTAAAGAGAATGGTACGGTGCTTAAGACCTCTTCGATGGAAGAGTATGCCCGCATGTACCGCCATTACCTGGATAAAGGCATCAAGGCTTATCAGGCGCATAATAAGATACAGGCGGCGCATGATTTCACCATCGCCCTGCTTTTTGACCCTGCCAGCAAGGAAGCTGATAAATACCTGGAGGAGTTGAGCGGGGGTGTGACGGAAGCGCCGCCCGCGCCGGTCTCAGTCCCTGTCCGACACACAGAGCGCGCCACAGCGATCACACAGGCACTGGACGCGGTCGAAACGGCCTCTCCGCAAGCTGTAACCCGAGCCTTGGATGAAGCAGAGGTGGTCAAGGCGCAACCCGCCGCACAGATCTCGCCATATTCCGTAGAAGCCATGCCGCCTCCGAGTATTGTGAAGAAAACTTCTGTCTATGTTCCAGCCAAGGTGTCGACGGAGCCTGTGAAGATCATTGATCTGAGTCAGGCCTTCATGGGCACGGGGAATAAGGCCCTCTTGAATATTGAATTGGGGTCCTCGGTCATCCTCGAGGGGCAGAACATCAAGAGTTTCCTTATCGTCGACGAAGGGTTTATCACCATGACCAGGGTCAACCGTGACCGTGTGCAGGTGGATGCCGGTCGGGTGGGAAGTACCTTTGTCCATATCTGGGATGATACCGGCCGCCGTACCCTGTATATCAAGGTGATCCTTCCGGCCGCCCTCATGGCCGAGGCGGCATCGCGCCAAAAGGAAGCATTGGTGACGCACAATGAGCCATTCCGGGTCGTATACTCGACGGATTGGAGCTCTTATTATTACGGCGATGATTTGGCCGGCCTGCAGCGCCAGAGCCTGGATTTCCTGCAGACCCTTTCCTTGACCGGCGAGACGCCCTATGGTTATGTGGATGCCTCCGGCACCCGCACCCAATTCAACAAGGTGGCGGAGTTCCCGAGCTATACCTTGGGACTGAGCCGTATTCCGGTCGAGGGGACTTCGGACCTTAACCTGCGTCTGTTCGATGCCACGCGCTATGCATCGCCCCTGGTCATGCCGGGTACGCGTTTGCGGGGTGTGTTCGCGGATGTTAACTTGTTCGAAGATAACATTGGGGTCTCTGTTACGCATGGGCAGAAACGACCTTCCTTTGGTTTCTTCTCGCCCGGCGGGAATTCTTTTGGCGAATCCTATGTGGATGCGGCCAAGATCACATTGTTCCCTAAAAGCAATACGGACCGGTATTCCTTTAATATCGCCAAGGGT
>JAYVSG010000188.1:0-1661 GCA_043775535.1 Candidatus Omnitrophota bacterium | reverse complement strand
TGTTCTTCTTGACTTTTAACACCATCACCGACAAGAAATGGGTCATGCGCATCTTTTGGGCGCTGGGTTTTGGCCTCCTGGTCATGGGGTATTACACCTTCAACCAGGTCACCTGGTATAACTCACTTGAATCCCGTTCCAAGATATCCGGGACCTTCCAATTCTTAGGCCCCAATGAGGTGGCTGCCTTTTTCAACCAATACGGCATCATCCTCATGAGCGTTTATTTCTTCGTTAAGGAAAAGAAGACCAAATGGATGGTCTTGGGACTGATGCTCTTGAGCCTTTATTGCGTGACCTTCCTGTATTCCCGCGGTGCCTATGCGGCGCTTGCGGTGGGTATGGCAATGCTCTTTGCGATGAAGAACAAAAAATTGCTCATCCCGTTGCTGCTCGTGGCGGCCTTATGGCAGGTGGTCCTGCCGGAAAAGGCTGTTGAGCGTATCAAAAGCACCAAGAACGAGTACGGTGAATTGGAAGAGTCTGCGAACCGCCGTGTTTTGATCTGGGAAGAAGCCTACCGCATCTTCGGGGAAAATCCAGTTGCCGGTATAGGCTACGGGGTCTTTCGCCATCTTGGCCTTGACTTGGGCGACACCCATAATATTTACATGAAGATCCTGGTCGAGCAGGGGGTCATCGGATTCATCGTATTCTTTATTGTCATATTCGCCTTTATCGTGGGTGGGTTCCAGCTTTACCAAAAAGGCCTGGAAGAATTTGACAAAGGGTTGGGATTGGGCGTTGCGGTCTGTATGATCGTGCTCCTGATCAATAATTTCTTCGGCGACCGCTGGTCCTATCTTGAGGTCAGCGCCTATCTGTGGATCTATGCCGGATTGGGCGCACGATTGTTGGCCATGTCCCGGGACCCTGCGGCCATACCCAATAAAGAAAAAGATACAGCCGTACCCGGCGCCCCTAAAAAGAAGAAAAAACTCCGTTACTACGACATTTAATATATGAAAAAGATAAATATCGTCCTGTTAACAGACTGCTTGGCCGACCTGGCCGGAGGGGCTGAAAAACAGATCTACGAACTTGCCAAACAGCTGGATAAGGGTCGCTATACCGTGCACGTGGTGAGCCTTGACAGCTGGGGACAGGCGCCGCGCGATGTGATCGAATCCACCGGCAGCAGCCTGCATATTTTCAAGGTGGTGAGGATATACGGGTTGGACGGCCTGGTGCAGGGATTCAAGTTCTTCAATTTCCTGCGTCAGAACAAGATCGACATCATCCTGACCTATCATTTTAGCTCCGACATGTGGGGCACTTTCTGGGGCCATCTGGCCGGGGTCAAGAATATCTTCTCCAATCGGCGTGACATGGGCTTCTGGCGTAACCAGTGGCACGTGAAGTCCTACCGCCTCCTGAACGGCTGGGTCAAAAAGATCGTCGTGGTCTCCCAGTCCATCAAGGACATGGTGATCGAAACAGAGGCTGTTGGCGCAGAACGTATCGAGGTCATCTATAACGGTGTGGACCTGCCGCCGGCCTACCATGGGAATATCGCGCATGAGCGGGCCCGGATCGGCCTTGATCCTGATGATATCGTGGTGCTGCATGTGGCCAACCTGAAACCGGTCAAAGGCCACAAGTACTTGTTGGAAGCATTCAGCGGGATCGTGCCGCAATTCCCCAAAGCCAAACTTGTCTTG
>JAYVSG010000187.1:0-4509 GCA_043775535.1 Candidatus Omnitrophota bacterium | reverse complement strand
GCTCGCGCGGTAAATGGCATCGAGACAGGACCAACAGAGCCTCCAGAGGACGCATATATTTCGTGCCGGACATAGCCGATGGCCAACGCTTCATTTGTTCAAACTGACTTCCGGGGTGGCATCTGGTCAACGTCCGCTCAAGGGCGGATGAACCTTGACACCTACAAGATGGGTATGAACGAAAGCTTCAACGGGATGCCGATGGAAAATGGTTCCTGGATGCGGCGTCCGGGTTTCAGGTACATTGGGGAAACCCGGTATGGAACCACGGCGGTCCTCAAGGAATTCCGCTTCAGCAAGACCGAAGCCTACCAAGCAGAGTTCACTTCTGGTTTTCTCCGCTTCATCGCGGGCCTTACGCACGTCCGGGATGAAACAACGAAGCCCACGGTGTTCTCAATCTCCACGGACAATCCGGCCATCGTGACCGCAAACATTCCGGCCACTTGGGCCACTGGGGACGTAGTTATCTTCGGTATAAACACCACCGGGAATGCCTTGCCCTCAACCTACGAATTGTTTGGCCGTCAATTCCGTATTGGCACCATCAACACTAGCGCGGGAACCTTCACGCTACTGAACAACTCCGACGGTTCCAACGTGGATGGCGCTGTTATCGCGTATATTCCCCGCATCATTCCGGATACTGTTCAGCGGGTCTTGACCTTCACCACTCCTTATCTGGCAACAGACCTCCCGTACATCCGCATCGTGCAGACGAACACTCAGTCATCAACCGACATCATTGTCCTCTGCCGCCCACCGGGAACCCTTGGGTATCCGCCTTATGTCCTGCGTCAATCCGGGCTTACACAATTCACTTTCGCGGCAGCGGACTTTGAAGACGGTCCGTACTTCGACCAGCCCGCTGACCTGATCAATGGCTTCATAAATAATCTTACCCTGAGTGGTTCATCGGGAACAGTTACAGTAACGGCGTCCTCGACGGTTGGTATCAACAATGGCGATGGCTTTAAAGCCACCGACGTTGGGCGGTTGATTTGGTTCCAGGGTGGGCCACCTTCTTGGCTCATCGGCACGTCGTACCCGAAGCAGTACAAGGTTCTTGGGTCCGACAATAATATTTACGTGTCCTTGGTCGCGGGCAATATTGGCAATGACCCGACAACCGATAGCGGCGCGCACTGGGAGATTTCGGCTGAAGCCGTGCAAATCACGTGGATGAAGATTACAATTTTCACCAGCACGACACAGGTATCAGCGATCATCAAAGGCGCTACCTTGGCAACGGGCTTGATTTCTCTGCGTTGGCGTCTCGGGGTCTATAGCAACACGACAAGTTACCCCTCATGCGGGGGCTTTCATGAAGGGCGTATGTACCTTGCCGGGGCAGTGCCAAACCGCTTTGACGGAAGCCGCAACTTCAAACCCCTCCTGTTCTCTCCGACCGAAGCGGATGGTACGGTCTCCGATGACAATGCGGTAAGCCAGACCCTGAATAACAAGAATGCTGAAAACATCTCATGGCTTCAGTCGGGCGAAGAAGGTTTGTCAGTCGGTTCCCTTTCGGGAGAATGGATCGTGAAGGCTTCGGCCCTTGACGACCCGATTACGCCGACAACGATACAGGCGCGAAACGTCTCCACCTACGGCTGCGCGAACACTGAGCCAGTGTATGCTTATGGCGTGCCAGTCTTCATCCAGGCGAGTACGCGCAAGTTAATGTCGCATATCCGCAACTATAAAGGCCAGTATGAAGCGATCAATCATTCTGAGAAAGCCGAAGCCCTCATGGCCCCCGGCCTCGCGGAAGTCGAATGGGTGCAAGAGCCACTGATCTCCATGTTCTGCCGCCGCACTGACGGCCTTCTCTTGGGCGCAACCCATCGCGTTTCCTTGGTGCAGGAACAGTTTACCGGCTGGCATCAGCACCGGCACGCGCTCAATCGTACCTTCGAAAGCATCTCGGCGGGGCCGGATTTCACGGGCACCAGCGATAGCCTGTTCGCTGTAACTGCAGGTACTACCGGCCCGCGCTGGATTGAGGTCATGATGCCCGTGACAAGCGGGGGCGACCCCGCTTGGCACGCTTGGCATATAGACGCAAGTACCAATTCGTTCTATACCAGACGTATGATCGTGGCCAATGGCGACAGCTTCGATGGTCTCCGGTTATATGGCCTCTATCACCTGAATGGCGTGACCGTGCATCCCTTTGTTGGCGGTCTCGATCTTGGAAATTTTGTTGTCAGCGGAACGTCGGTGGACCTTCCGTACTCTGGAGCATTCACTGCAGCGTTCCTTGCCTCTTTTGGCAGCGGCACGGATTATGGCAATTGGGGCATCACGCTGCGGTGGGCAGACAGTCCTGTTACTACCGGCCCAGCCTTCCCTCTCAACACCATTGCAGTCATTGATGACACTGCTGGCTCGTACCCTTCTGGAGACCGTTTCCTGATCAATCCGGGGATGACAAAAGCTTGGCGGCTTGAGGGGTTAGGTTTGGGTGTTCCTAACAATATCCGCAGCTTCAACGCGCTGGATGGCACGCTCATCAAAGAAGTTCAGGGGGTGGACACGATCTTCAATGGCATGGCGGGAACCCGGACATTAGTTACCAGCGGCAATCTTGGGTATAACTGGGCGTATATCCCTTCTGATCTTGACATAGCGGGCCAGCCGTTCAATGGCGGGTCATTGTTCGGGCTTGTCGATTTCGCAAGTTTTGTGGATAGCCAATATTCGATCATCAGCGCCGACACGCTGTTGGAGACGTTCAAGCTGGACCATCCGACAGACATCAATGACGTAGCCCTCAATTTGAATATCTCGAAAGCCCTTTTCACGGTGACGTATAACCAGACCGAAGGCACGCGCGCGACCTTTACAACATTGACCAATCAACTCGTGGTGATTACTTCCCAACTGGACAGTAACCGGAATAATATAATGTCCGTCCTTAACCTTACGGACGCGGGACCACTCTACAAGCCCAGTGTAAATCCCAATATCCTAAGTATCCCTCGCGGGTACGCGATGATGTTTGAAGATGTAGTCACGGGGGACGGCGAACAGTTCGGGTGCCGGGGGGTGGAAACGGAGCAACTGACGACATTCTTCACTTGGGGCCATGATGGTTCGAGCGGGGGAGGTTTTTCATCTGCTAATTTTGTCCGTCTGTATCGTTGGAAAATCGAAGGGCCAAAATACTTGGTGCCCTTTACCAGCCTTGCGCCGTGGAAGATCACCCGTACTTTGATCCACTCATATGCCGTCACGGATTTCAATGCCTCATGGACGCAAATCCGCGACTGCACTTTCACCCTGGATGCCTCGGACCACAATCTCATTTGCGTGGCCATGAAATATCCGGCGGGCGGGGGCCAGGTTCTAAAGGTCCGGGGAGATAATGGCAATATCATCTGGAGTGTGGCTGCACCGACGTTCATTCCGCCCCATGCCATGCCGACGATGGATGCTGGCCCATGGACACGCGGTACGTGGGCATACATGGATGACGTTACCAGTGCGGTTCATTCCCTGGATTTCAATACCCAGCTTTGGACAACGATTGGTCTTGCGCCTGGTTTTTCTTTCCAGAGTAACTACAACTGGTACGATGAAATCGGGCCGTCCTTGATTAATTACTCCAAGTTTGCTCAGGGCGCGTCGTCCATGATCTTCTCGGGGCCGTGGGCCATTGCCAACGCTCCCACGTGGACCATAGCGGAGTTCAACCGCACATGGTTTGGAACTTCGTACACGCAAGACCAGAACCATCGTCCACTCAGCGCCACTTATTATTTCGCGCCGGAGGCCATTGGCGTATCCTTTACGTCCAAGGGGCAACTCCTCCGGCCTGACTTCGGGGTTGACGCGGGCGCGCGTACTGGCCCTGCCTTTGGCAAGGTCCGCCGCAACCATGAATATGCCATGAGTGTTGACCGGGCGTTCAACATGACCATCGGAACAAGTTTTGATTTAATGTACGCCGTGAAGTTCCAGACGGTGGGCGGAACACCGTACGCAGCACCGGCCTTGTTTACCGGAACGGTTGCTGATACATTGAAGGACGATTACTCCTATGAAGGCAAGATCGCTTGGCAAAGCACCCGGCAATACTCATGCACCGTGACTGCGGTGGGCGGTTTTATAATGACCCAGGATCGTTGAGATGTTTAACTTCGGATCACTCTTTGGCGGCATTGGTTCTTTCCTCGGCGGAAATGCCGAGGCAAAAGGCTATAAGGCTGCGGAGAAAGGGTACGAAGAGGCGGGGCGTATTACCATGCTCTCCGGGGGTCTCAAAGACCTTGCGGTCCGCCGCCAGATATATCAGACTGAAGGCGCTGCCAACGCTATCGTTGGAGGCAGTGGCCTCCAGCTTGGCGGCTCCGCTCTCGACGTGATACGCAGTAATACCCAGCAGGGATACTTGACGAAGGCTGTCACCGCCCTGAATACGAAACTGGAGTACAACAATTACATGGCTCAGGCAGCACAGGCGCACGCGGCGGCGAAAGCGGCGAAAACCAGCGGCATCATGGG
>JAYVSG010000186.1:0-14421 GCA_043775535.1 Candidatus Omnitrophota bacterium | reverse complement strand
TTGTCCAAGCCGGCGCTTGAAAGTCTGGCCATCATTGCGTATAAACAGCCGGTGGGCCGTGCCGAGGTCGAGGTCATCCGCGGGGTCAACTCCGACGGTACGATCGCACATTTATTGAATAAGGGCCTGGTTGAGATCGTCGGTCGCAAGGAAGTTCCGGGCCGCCCGTTCTTGTATGGCACAACCAAGTCCTTCCTGGAATATTTCGGTCTGAGTTCGTTGGAAAGTCTTCCCAAGATCGAGGAATTGGCGAATCTGAATTTGGAAGCCATGGCCGCAGGTCAGGACGCAGCGACGGAGTCCATCCATGCCGATGGCCGCATGGAGATCGAAGGATTTAACCCCGAACAGGCCCCTGCTGCAGAAGGCCAGCCGCGGGCAACACATACGGAAACGGAATTGGTCGGTCAGGAATCTAGCGGCCAATCGAGAATGAACAATGAGCCTTCCCCAACTACGACAGAAAATTGACAGCCTGGACGCGAAGATCGTTGCGCTCTTGAATGAGCGTGCCGCGATCACGCTGTCCATTGGTCATGAAAAGATCAAGAATGGCCAGTCCATCTACGCGCCTGCCCGTGAGCAGGAGGTGCTGCGCCGCATCAAGGCCTTGAGCAAGGGCCCGATGAAACCTGAAGCTATTGAAGCCATTTACCGCGAGGTCATGTCCGCGGCCTTGGCCCTGGAAAAACCTTTGAGCATTGCCTACATGGGGCCGGAGGCGACCTTCTCGCACCTGGCCGCCTTGAAAAGGTTCGGTTCTTCCGTCGACTACGCGGCCTGCGATAATGTGGCCGAGGTCTTCGCCAAGGTCGAGCACGGACAGGCCGATTACGGTGTTGTGCCCATCGAGAATTCCATTGAAGGTGCCGTGACGCACACCATCGATCTTTTGGTCGAGACGGACCTTAAGATCTGTTCACAGATCCTGCTCAATGTGGCCCATAATCTGATGTCCAAGGGCGGGCTCAATACGATCAAGACCGTATATTCGCATCCGCAGGTGCTGGGTCAATGCCGCCAATGGCTGTTGCGCAATATGCCGGGGGTTGAGTTGGTCCCTGTTGTGTCCACCACCAAGGCCGCGCAGATGGCAGCGAAGGCGAAGAACAGCGCCGCCATCGCCTCTGAGATCGCAGCCCAGTTATATGGTTTGAAGATCCTTAAGAAGAATATCCAGGACAGTGCGCACAATATCACGCGTTTCCTGGTCATTGCCAATACCGAGGTTCCTCGGACAGGCAAGGATCGCACGTCCATTGTGTTCTCCATCAAGGACAGCGTGGGCGCCTTGCATGCCATGCTGACCCCATTCATGAAGAACAAGATCAATCTCACCAAGATCGAGTCTCGTCCTTCCAAGAAGAAGGCTTGGGAGTATTATTTCTTCGTTGATTGCGAAGGCCATCAGCAAGATCCGCAGGTCGCCCGTGCCCTCACGCAGCTGGAGGGTATGTGCAAATTCTTCAAGATCCTCGGTTCCTACCCGGTCTTAGATTAGCCGCTTTACGCCAAGCTTGCGTTGACATAGGGGCCTGCCGCCCGTATAATGCTCTATCTTTAACTATATATAATATAGGAAGTTGTGTGAAGGTAGCCAACCAGTACATTTTCGACATCAAGCCGTATATTCCGGGCAAGCCCATTGAAGACGTCAAGCGCGAGCTTGGGCTCAAAAGCGTCATCAAACTGGCCTCTAACGAGAATCCGTATCCTCCCTCCAAGAAGGTGCTGGCGGCCATGCAGAAGGCGGCCCTGTCCGTTAACCGTTATCCGGACGGTGGTTGCGTCATTTTGCGTCAGGCCTTGGCCAAATTCCTGAAGGTGGGACAGGACCAGCTTATTTTCGGCAACGGTTCTGACGAGGTGATCGTTTTAGCGGTGAAAGCCTTTGTGGCCAAAGGGGATGAGGTCATCATCGCTCAGCCGTCCTTCCTGGTCTATGATATTGCCGCCCGTCTGGCCGGCGCCAAGGTGCATGCCGTGCCGCTCAAGGATTTTCGCTATGATCTCGAAGGGATGAAGAAGAAGATCTCCCGGCGCACCCGGATCATCTTCATCGGTAATCCGGATAATCCGGCCGGGACCTTTGTCACCCGTGCCCAGCTGGAAGATCTCATTAAGTCTGTTTCTAAAGATACGCTGATCTTTCTGGATGAGGCCTATTTTGAATATGTCCATGACAAGGCTTACCCGGATGGTTTAAGCCTGGTAAAGAAATATCCCAATGTCATGGTGACCCGTACCTTTTCCAAGATGTACGGCTTGGCCGGGCTGCGTGTCGGTTATGGGGTGGCCAGCCCCGTTATCATCGACATCCTCAACCGTTTGCGTGAACCGTTCAATGTCAACTCCGTGGCCCAGGCTGCTGCGGTGGCAGCCTTGGCGGACACGGTGCATTATAAAAAGATCGCCCGGGATGTTGAAACAGAGCGTCAATATTTGTACCGCTCCTTGAAAGGCGCGGGCATTGAATACGCCGAGAGTTTCACGAATTTCATCCTGGTCAATGTCGGCGGGGACAGTTCTTTGGTAGCGGCTGCTTTGCTCAAGAAAGGCGTCATCATCCGCGACATGAACGTCTGGGGTTTAAAAGGGTACATACGTGTTTCCATCGGGAATGCGTCTGAGAATAAGCGTTTTATAAAAACACTAGTGGAGGTTTTATGATCGTCATTTTACGCCCGGATGCTACCGAGGCCAACGTACAACATATCATCGAGCGCACCACCAAGCTCGGGCTTAAAGCCAATGTGTCCCGCGGGGTCGAGCGCACCGTCATCGGTTTTATCGGGCCGGAAGACGCCCTGCGTGCCATTCCCCTGGAAGTTTTCCCGGGGGTTGACCAGGTCCTTTCGGTATTGGCTCCTTACAAATTGGTGTCCCGCGAGTTCAAGAAAGAGAACACGGTGATCAAGCTTCCGTACAACACTACGGTGGGGGGCAAGAAGATCGCGGTCATGGCCGGTCCGTGTTCCGTCGAGAGCTATGAAGGCATGCTGTCCATCGCCAAGAAGGCCAAGGCCATGGGCGCCAACATCTTGCGCGGCGGAGCGTTCAAGCCGCGCACCTCGCCCTATGATTTCCAGGGGTTGGGCGAAGAAGGTTTGAAGATCCTCCAACAGGTGGGCAAGGAAGTTGGTATTGTAACGATCTCCGAGGTCATGGACACCCGCCAGGTGGAACTCGTCGCCAAGTACGTCGACATCCTGCAGATCGGTGCGCGCAATATCCAGAATTTCTCTTTATTGAAAGAGGTTGGCGTGTGCAAGAAGCCGGTGATGCTTAAGCGCGGCATGTCCACCTTCATCAAGGAATGGCTTATGTCCGCCGAGTATTTGCTGGCCAACGGCAACTTCGACGTCATGCTCTGCGAGCGCGGCATCCGCACCTTTGAGACAGCCACCCGCAACACGCTTGATATCAATGCCGTTCCGGTCGCCAAGAGATTGAGCCATTTGCCGGTGGTCGTCGACCCGAGCCACGGGACCGGTTCATGGGAATATGTGGGTGCTGGTGCACGTGCCGGTATCGCCGCAGGCTGCGATGCCCTGATGATCGAGATCCATGACAACCCGGAAGAAGCTCTTTCCGACGGCGCGCAATCATTGATGCCGGATAAATTCGCGGAATTGATGGCCTCGTGCAAACGCGTGGCCGCAGCCGTCGACAGGGAGATGTAATTATGTTCCAGCGCAACAGCAGGCAATTGTTCCGTCGTATCGCCATTGTGGGTGTCGGTTTTATGGGGGCTTCGCTCGGGTTGGCCGTCAAGAAGAAAGGATTGGCCAAGGAAGTCGTCGGCATCGGCCATAACGAGGCGTCTTTGAAAGCTGCCAAGGATGTGGGTGCCGTCGATGAAACGACGACCGATCTTTTGAAAGGACTCATCGGTGCTGACCTGGTCATTGTGGCCACACCGGTCAATGCCATCCTTGAGGTGCTGGAAGTCCTGGGTAAGGATTTCAAACGCAGCGTCATTGTCACCGACTTGGGCTCCACCAAGACCGCGGTGGTCGAACGGGCGGAAAAGGTCCTGCACCATTCTGTCATGTTCGTGGGTTCGCATCCGCTGGTCGGCTCCGAGAAGAAAGGCCCTGCCAATGCCAATGCGGCCTTGTACGACGGGGGCACATGTGTCATGACCCCGACGGAAAAGACCAACCGCATGGCCAGGGACAAGGTCAAACAATTCTGGAACCAGTTGGGCTGCAACGTCAAATTGATGGGGCCTGCGGAACATGATGAAGCCCTGGCCTATATCAGCCATTTGCCGCACCTGACCGCATTCGCGCTCATGAGATCACTGCCGGACAATTGCATGGAGCTAGCGGCGCAAGGCTTCAAGGACATGACCCGCATTGCGTCCTCGAGCCCCGAGATGTGGCGGGACATCGCTTTATCCAATCCTAAATATGTGCTCAAGTCCCTTGATGAAACGGTCAAGGTCTTAGCCGGCATGCGCAAGGCCATTGTGTCCAGGGATGCGGAAGCATTGACCGACGTATTCAAACAGGCAAAGGCCAAGAGGGACCGTCTCGACGGTCGGAACCATCATGGTTGAGCATGTGATCATCACCTTGGACGGCCCCGCGGGTGCGGGCAAAAGCAGCGTGGCCAAGAGCCTGGCCCGACGCCTGGGGATCACCTATCTGGACACCGGCGCCATGTACCGCGCCCTGACCTTGAAGGCCCTGCGCTTGAAGGCCGATCTGGAGGATGAGGAAGCGTTGGCTGCCCTGGCGGCGAAGACCCGGATCGATTTCAAGGAGCTTCCTGACGGGACCCTG
The DNA here is from genome assembly GCA_043775535.1 of Candidatus Omnitrophota bacterium. Taxonomy (GTDB): domain Bacteria; phylum Omnitrophota; class Gorgyraeia; order Zapsychrales; family Fredricksoniimonadaceae; genus JACQQW01. The sequence goes on along the minus strand of JAYVSG010000186.1, from coordinate 9,631 downwards.
AATGTGACCCTGGATGGCGAGGACGTTTCGACAGCCATTCGCAGCACAGAGGTGACCAACAATACTTTTTATATCGCACGTGCCGGCAAGGTGCGGGAACTCATGGTCAAGTGGCAGCAGGCCATCGGTGCCGGCAGGTCGATCGCGACGGATGGCCGGGATCAGGGCACGGTGGTTTTTCCCAATGCCAAATATAAATTCTATATGGACGCTGATTTCGATGAGCGTTTGGGCCGCCGCCTGAGGGAACTGAAGCAGTCGGGCAAGACTGTGGATGAGGCAGAGCTGCGCAAAGACATGCTTGAGCGCGACCACAAGGATATGAGCCGTGCCGTCGGACCGCTTAAGAAGGCAGACGATGCCATCGTGATCGATTCGACCGGTTATGATGTTGAAGGCAGCGTCGACCTACTCATGAAGTACATCAAATGAACCAATCCAATATCCGTAATTTTTCCATCATTGCCCACATTGACCACGGCAAAAGCACCCTGGCCGATCGCCTGATGCTGTTCGCCGGCGCCATCGACGAACGCAAGTTCCATAACCAGATGCTCGATGACATGGACCTTGAGCGCGAGCGCGGCATCACCATCAAGGCCTCCGCCGTGCGCCTGCAGCATAAGGCCAAGGACGGCAAGATCTACATATTGAACCTGATCGACACTCCCGGCCATGTGGACTTTTCCTACGAGGTCGAGAAATCCCTGCGCGCCTGCGAAGGGGCCCTGCTCCTGATCGACGTCACCCAGGGTGTTGAATCCCAGACCATTGCCAATTATTACCTGGCCATCGATAGCAATCTTGAGATCTTGCCGGTCATCAACAAGATCGACATCGCTAATGCGGACATCGACGAGGCCCGGCGACAGTTCCGCGACGTCTTGAAGTTCAAGGAAGATGATGTGCAGCTGGTCTCCGCCAAGCAGGGGATCAATATTGACGGCCTGGTCGAGAAGATAATTAATTTCATTCCTGCACCGGATGGGGACCCGGAGGCGCCGCTCAAGGCCCTGGTCTTTGACATGAAGTACGATATCTATAAAGGCATCATCATTTACATCCGTGTCTTTGACGGCAGCATCAAACCGCAAAGCAAGGTGCGTTTCATGAACGCCGGCAAGAATTTTGAAGTGCAGGAAGTTGGCGTGTTCGGCCCTGAGATCCAACAGGTCAAAGGACTGTCAGCAGGTGAGGTCGGTTACATGACCTGCAATCTCCATGATCCCAAGGAAGTGCGTGTGGGCGACACCATCACCGACCAGGTCAACCCGACCGCCACTGCGCTGGAAGGCTACCGCCAGTTGAAACCTTTTGTTTTTTGCGGCGTTTATCCGGTCAACCCTGGTGATTACGCACCCATGCGTGTGGCCATCGACAAGCTGCGGCTGTCTGACCCAAGTTTTGTGTACGAGCATGAGACGTCCCAATCGTTCGGCCACGGCTTCCGCTGCGGTTTTCTTGGTCTTCTGCACATGGAGATCGTGCAGGAACGTTTGGAACGCGAGTATGACCTGAATTTGATCCTGACCACCCCAAACGTCGGCTACCGCGTTGTTCGTCGGGATGACAGTATATTGGAATTAGAGAATCCCGCGGACCTGCCCAACGGCTCGGAGATCGCGCGCATCGAAGAACCCATCCTGTCCGTGCATATTTTTACGCCGGTCGCATACATGGACGCAGTCATGGAGCTCTCCAAGCGCAAGCGCGGTGTTTACCAGAAGAGCGAATTCATCGGCGACCGCATGAAGATCACCTTTGACATCCCGCTCTCCGAGGTCATCGTTGATTTCAACGACATGGTCAAGAGCGGCACCCGCGGTTATGGTTCCATCGATTATGAGTTCAAGGAATATATGCCCTCGGCCATCACCCGTCTTGAGATCATGATCAACGACGAGCCCTGCGATGCCTTCTCCTGCATGGTGCACAAGGACCGCGCCTATGACAAGGGGCTTGGACTGGTGAGCAAGCTCAAGGAATTGATCCCCCAACAGCTTTTTGAGATCAAGATCCAGGCCCAGGCCGACGGACGCATCATATCCAGCGCCCGCATCAAGTCCGCCGGTAAGAATGTCACCGCCAAATGCTATGGCGGCGACATCAGCCGCAAGCGCAAATTATGGGAGAAACAGAAGGAAGGCAAGAAGAAGCTCAAACAGATCGGCCGCGTTGAAGTCCCGCAAGAAGCTTTCTTAGCAGCACTTAAAATCTAAGGACCCCCACAATGGCTAAGCCCAAAAATAAAACAATGTCCGTCATCAGGGAGTGGGTCGAATCCATCCTGATCGCCTTGGTGCTGGCTATTTTTATCCGTACTTATTTTGTACAGCCCTTCAAGATCCCCAGCGGCTCCATGCGCATGACCCTGGTCGAAGGGGATCATTTATTCGTCAGCAAATTGCGGTATGGTCCCATTCTTTTACCGGAGATCCATTCACCGGAATTCCTCAAGGACAAGGTCGATATCCATTGGCCCGATCTGTTCACGCCATTGACCCAGATCCGCCTGCCGGGTTTCAGCAAGCCGCATCGGGGGGACATCATCGTCTTTGTTTTTCCAGGCGACCGCAGCAAGGATTTCATCAAGCGATTGGTCGGCCTGCCGGGCGACACGGTTGAGATCAGGGATGGGAAGGTGTTCGTTAATGGGTTCAAGATCACCGATGACCGGATGCGCAATATCTACTATTACAATCAGGGCGATTACGGCGCCGAAGGTAAGGCCATCAAGGTCCCTGCAGGAAAGTTCTTTGCCTTGGGGGACAATAGCGCCTCCAGCCATGACAGCAGGTATTGGGGTTTCCTGGATGAGAAAGATGTGGTTGGCAAAGCTGAGCTGGTGTTTTGGCCGCCTAACCGGATCAAACTACTGAAATGAGAAGCAAGTTATGTGTCATTCCCGCAAAAGCGGGAATCCAAAGATGGATGCCCGTTGTCACGGGCATGACATTGTTCATGGGAATGGCATTGTTGTTCGTCGGCTGTCAAACCGCTCCCAAGAAAGCGGAGCCCAAGGCTGAGTCGCCCCAAGAGATCATGCGGGCGCTGGGTACGGTCACCGAGGGGTTGACCAACAGCAGTGTCAGCAAGGAAGATCTCAAGCGTTTAGGACAGCAGGTGGAGAAAGACCCGCAGGCGCGTTCAGCTCTGACGGCGGTCAATTCCGCTTTCAATGTAGAGGACACCGGGGTCAAGTACTGTCCCGTCGACGGCAAGCGTTACAGCAGCCGGATCGAATTCTGTCCCAACCATAAAGACGTTAAATTGCTCCGGGTTGAATAATTATGGGTTTGACCTTTGCCAATAAAGTCACTGTGGGCCGCATCCTTTTGGTGCCGTTCTTCATCGCCACGGTGCTTTACCTTTCACCGTCCCGCCCGTATTTGCGCTGGGTGGCGTTAGGCCTCTTCCTTACCGCCGTCATTTCCGACATCATCGATGGTTATATCGCCCGCACCCGCCACCAGAAGACCCGTGCAGGTGCCATCTTAGATCCTTTGGCCGACAAGCTTCTTTTGATCAGCGCCTTTGTCTGCCTCTATATCAAGCGCGAACAATTCGAGGACATCAGTTTTCCATTGTGGTTCGTCGTTGCCATCATTAGCCGGGACGTGATCCTGCTCCTGGGTTCCATGATCATCCAATTGACCACCGGCCGCTTGCAGATATCCGCCAACAAGTCAGGCAAATCCACCGCCTTTTTCCAGATCGTGTGTGTATTAGGGATATTATTGCAGTTGAAGTTCACCTTTATTTTCTGGTATATTGCTTTGGTACTAACCTTCGTTTCCGGGATCATTTATATCAAAGAGGGTATCAAGGTCATCAATGGAAACGCTCCTGCCGATCGCGTTTGATCTGATCATTGCCTATCTCCTAGGCGCCATCCCCACGGGTTATTGGTGCGGGAAGATCTTGAAGAACATCGACATCCGTGAGCATGGCTCCAAGAACATGGGGGCCACCAATGTGTTGCGCGTGCTGGGCAAGGGTCCCGGCATCGTCGTCCTTCTGATCGATATTTTGAAAGGCATTATCCCGACCGCGGTCATCGGCCCTGCCTTTGGCCTGACCGACCCCTTGGTCCTAGTCCTGACCGGTGCAGCCGCGGTGATCGGGCATAATTGGACGGTTTTTCTTGGGTTCAAGGGAGGCAAGGGGGTGGCTACCAGCCTCGGGGTTCTGATCGGGCTGGCCGTACAGCTTCCGGGCATACGCCCTGTGCTCCTATTGACCGTTGCCACCTGGCTCGTTCTTTTCCTTATTTCCGGATATGTCTCCCTGGCATCCATCGTTGCCTCCGTGGTCCTGCCCATCCTGATGGTCGCCTTCAATGCGCCGTTCGTTATCAAGGCCATGTCCATCTTCCTGTGCATCTTTATTGTCTTGCGCCACCGTGCCAATATCTCCCGCCTTGCCAAGGGCAGGGAAAATCGCATCAAATTGCCGTTCCATAAATGAACGCATTCCTCGCCATAAGCCTTACCGCTGTATTTTTATTATCCACGCCGTATTGTTTTTCGGACATTACCACAGGACTGATCGGTCATTGGAAATTCGAGGAAGGCAGCGGCACCTCCGCTGGCGATTCCAGCATTAGCGCCAATACAGGCACACTGACCAACGGTCCTTTATGGACATCGGGTCGCATCGGTAGCTATGCGTTAAGTTTTGACGGTTCTGATGATTACGTCGCTGTCACTGATTCTCCTCAAGCAGGAGCGTTCACCATTTGCGGATGGGCATACCCCACCGCCCATGCCACCAACCAGATCATTCTGGCCAGGGCGCACGCGGGAGGGAGTTATGACCAGAATTATTTCATCTTTGAAAGGACTCCTGACAATGTATGGTCTTTCCAGGTCAGCAATGGCGGGACCGGGAATGAAGTGAAGGGGAGTGCCGTTACGCTCAACATCTGGACACATGTATGCGGTGTTTATGCCAATGCGTCAGACATGCGGATCTATGTTAATGGCGCATTGTCCAACACTGGCGGGAACGGGACAGCCGCAGCAACAGCCCTGCCGCAAACCACATCCATAGGGGCCTACGATTCACAGATCAGTCTTTGGAATGGAAACCTTGATGAGGTGCGTATTTATAGCCGGGCGTTATCGGTGGGAGATATTGCGGAATTGTATTATGCCGGTACTAATATCGATCTGCACAACGGCCTCGTCGGTTGGTGGAAGCTGGATGATGGCACAGGGACATCCGCGGCTGATTCCAGTGGTAACGCGAACACGGGAACTTTGACCAATGGCCCCACATGGGTCGCAGGGAAGAAGGGGAAGGCTTTGAGCTTTGATGGGGTGGATGATTACACGGCCACCACCAGTTCCGCACCTCTCCAAATTAGCGCAGGAGGATCCATTGCTTTTTGGATTAAGACATCAGGTCTGAACAATAACGGACAAAGTATCTTTGTGGATAATGAAAGCTGGCCGAACACAGGCTGGGGCATCTTGGATGATGGGCCGTATGCCAGTTCCATAAAATTTCGGACATTGCCTGGCAATGGTACAGCAGCATTTTCAAGGTCGTCTATTAATGATGGCCAATGGCATCATATTGTTGCTGTTTATACCGGTAGTCAAAACAAGTTATATTTAGATAGCATTTTAGTGGATACCGCCGCAAGCGGTGGATTTACAAATAATACCAGTGGCTTTGTGATTGGGAATTTTACCGGCAGTTCCGGCGGAGGGGCAATGGACGATGTGCGGATCTATAACCGTGCATTATCTTCCGACGAAATTTCTGCCCTGTACACCTGGACCTCCCGCTTGGGCAGCGGCAAGATCAAGAATGCGAAGATCAATTTTTAAGGAAATATGATAAAGGTCCTTGTCCTTATAACAGCGCTTATGTTCCCCTCCCTATGCCGGGCCGATACCATGACCGGATTGGCCGGCTGGTGGAAGCTGGATGATAATACAGGCACGAACGCTGCGGATAGCAGCGGCAATAATCATCCAGGCACATTGACGAACGGGCCGACGTGGACCAGCGGGCACAATGGCGGCTATGCTGTCAGTTTTGACGGGGTTGATGATGTGGTTGTAACCTCTACTCCGGTCACGACAGTGACTGACAATGTCAGTTTGTCTGCATGGGTCTACTGGTCGGGTGCCACGAGCTCTTCCGTTGCCGTTCTTTATAACGGTAATACCGGGGCGAATGGGTACGGTATTTTTATAGGTGATAATAGCTGCGGAGTGGGGAGTAAGGTTAATATCCTGGTCGGCGGCATCAATTGCAATGCCCTGAGCAGCCCACCGACGCTGTCGACCAATACATGGACACATCTGGTCATTATTCGAAATTCAGGCACATGGACGATGTATGTGAATGGAGTGCAGGAGGCGGGTTCAGGCGTTAATACTCCCAACGTACCTACAACAGCAACCAGCATTGGGTCTAACCATGCTGGATCGGGCACTTTTTCGGGTATCGTTGATGATGCACGTATCTACACCCGTGCTTTGTCTACGGCAGACGTCCTCGAACTTTATACCGGAGGTATCGACCTGCACAATGGCCTGGTCGGCTGGTGGAAGCTGGATGACGGTACAGGAACATCTGCGATCGATTCGAGCGGCAGCGGGAATACAGGGACCCTGAACAATGGCCCAGGCTGGGTTGATGGTCGAAAGGGAAGGGCTGTTGCGCTTGATGGCACGAATGATTATATCAGTATGGGAACGTCTGCCTTGACCAGTGTCGATAATTCAGACAAGACGGTTTCTGCCTGGATCAGGAAGACTGCCAATAGCCAAAAAGGGATCGTTGATAAGGATTTTGACAGTGGGGGCAGCAATTACGGTGGTTGGGGTCTGTGGACCCAATCGAATGGCAAATTGTGGTGGTGGACCCACCCTAGCAAAGACCTTTTGGATAACGGCTCCCAGACAATCGCACTTGGGGAATGGACGCATGTGGCTATTACTTGGAGCAATTCATCACAGACGGCCCGTTTCTATATCAATGGCACTTTGAATTCTACACAAACCGATAATACCATTGTAGAGAAGGCTTCCGGAAGCGCTGACCTGGAAATAGGGGATCTCAGGAATCATTTGAATGGCGGTCAATTTGCCTTTGATGGAAGTATCGATGATGTCCGTGTTTATAACCGTGCCTTGTCCGCCAGCGAGATAACGGCCCTGTACACCTGGACATCCCGCCTGGGCAACGGCAAGATCAGGAATGCGAAGATCAATTTCTAAGGGAATATGATAAAGGTCCTTGTCCTTATAACAGTACTTATGTTCCCCTCAGTATGCCGTGGCGATATTGCGACCGGCTTGGTTGGCTGGTGGAAATTTGAAGAGGGGCTCGGCACATCCACAGCCGACAGCAGCGGCAGCGGTTATACAGGGACTTTGAGCAATGGTCCATTGTGGGTGAGCGGCAAGAAAGATAATTACGCCCTTAGCTTTGATGGCAGCAATGATTATGTGGATACATCTTTTAATATCGATGCAGAACCGGTCACCATCAACATGTGGGTGTATGTCATCGATGATATTGGGCCCGGTTGCGTGGTTTGTACGGATAACGGCTCATGGGACAAAGGAATAGAAGTAGCGACCGGAACATGGCAGGTACATGTGGGGAATAATCTGGTAGATACTGCTGTTGCGGTCACGAAGAATGCATGGACCCATATTTCACTGATCTATACTGCGTCATCCATGGAGCTCTATTTGAATGGTTCTTCGGTATGGACGGCCGGTGCCCCCGGTGCTGATGCCGGTTCCAACATCACCATAGGACATGCAGATTGGCCCACGAATGGGGTAGGCACCCGGCATTTTTCCGGATATATTGACGATGTCCGTGTTTACAACAGGGCCTTGAGTTCTGCGGATGTTTTTGAATTGTACACGGGTGCCGTCAACCTGCGCAGCGGCTTGGTCGGCTGGTGGAAATTGGATGAAGGCACGGGCACTTCGGCGGCAGACAGCAGCGGCAATGCCAACACGGGAACATTGACCAATGGGCCGCTTTGGGCAGGGGGGAGATTGAATGGCGCGGTAAGTTTCGATGGCACGAATGACTATATCGATATTGCCAATGAAAACAATTTTGATTTTGAGTATAACAATGCGTTCAGCGTGTCCTGCTGGGCCAATTTCTTCGCCTTCGCCAATAGCGATATGGTGCTGATTTCCAAGTTGGGTTCCGCCCCAGATAATTATATTGGATGGGAATTCTCTGTTTTTCCGCCGGGCAATGTTATCCATGCCTATATCATCAACAGCTTTCCTGGCGTCGCTATAAGTACAAAAGGCAGCGCAGCCTTAACCACGGGCAAATGGTATCATCTGGTCATGACCTATTCTGGTTCCGGGACCGCTGCCGGCGTTAAATTCTATGTCGATGGGGTATTAGAGAGCAACACGGTCGGAAACGATAGCCTTGCAGGGAATACCATATTGAATAATAAGCATGTCTTTATCGGGGAACGGCCAAGCCCTGAGTGGCCGGTCAATGCCATTATCGATGATGTTCGTATCTATAACCGTGCTTTGTCCGTTGAAGAGATATCGACCCTTTACACCGCAAAGTCATCGATCAAGAATGCTAAGATCCGCAACGCCAAGCTGAACTTCTAACACCTTCCCAATACCCATTCTTCAGAAAACGCTTCCCCAAATCACCCCAGGTGGCCTTGTTTTCCCCTTGACAGGTGCTATACTTCCCTTAGATCAAAGGACAACAGGAGTTAGGGGAAAATATGCTAAACCATGATGCAGCAAGTATTTACGAAAAGGAATCTCCGATGCGGGATATACTCCATAAAGTCAGGGAAACGGTCCAAGGGCGCGGAAAGGTCATTTTAATGGCCGAACACGCGGAGGACAAGCAATGCGTCTCTGACGTCCGCAAAAAGTTCATTTATGTGGCTAAAGAGGTCGATTCGGATGGCGGCACCGCCACTCCGCAGGTCCATATAGAGAAGTCTTTTGACAGCAAGACCCGCGATGAGTTCTTTTCAATGAGGGTCAGGGGCTTTTTCCACGTTTACCGCAACCGCCGTATGGTCAAGGTCGGTTACTGCCACCTGCTCAAGATCCGCCTCCACTGGAAGACCAAGAATTTCACTCCCAAGAAGTCCGTTACCATGGCCTAGGAACTATGTTGTACCGGCTTCTAAAACCTCCGTTGCCCGGAGGTTTTTACCACCAAGAAAACGCTTTCTATTTTTTTCTGTGCTTGTCCGTTACCCAGAATTCCATGTAACGGCCCGTCATGAGGAGGGTCTGTGCGTGCAGGGCAGGCAGGGCACTTAAGAAGACGAGGATGACCGGGAGCATGAGCCATTCTGCGGCATGCAGGATCTTGCGCAATCCTGAATAACGGATGGTGGCTTTGGGCAGCAGGGAGAGGCTTAAGGCGATCGAAATGACCAGACAGAGGGAGGCCAGGTTAAAGATGGTATTGGCGATCTCAGGGACATTATAGTAGACCACGGAAGTAGCAAATTCCCGCCGGGCAAAAAGCACCGGCACCCAGCCGATCAGTGACAATAAGAAACCCCATGTGGCCCAGGAAATATGCCCTTCAAAGAGTTTGAAGGCATGGCGCAGTTTGTCGTAAACAGGGATCCTGTCCG
>JAYVSG010000185.1:0-1924 GCA_043775535.1 Candidatus Omnitrophota bacterium | reverse complement strand
CGCAAAGATGTCCCGGATATCGCCGAATACTCCTGTATAGGTCGCGGGATTGGAACGCGGCGTGCGCCCGATGGGCGACTGATCCACCACGATCACCTTGTCAATATGCTGTATGCCATCGATCTTCTTGTGCGCACCAGGCTTTTCTTTCGAACCGTTGATCTTATTGGCCAGGGCCCTGCGAAGCACATCCTCAACCAGGGTCGACTTGCCTGAACCGCTGACCCCCGTAACGCACACAAAGGTCCCCAACGGCATGGACACATCGATGCCCTTGAGGTTATGTTCCTTGGCCCCGATGATCTTTAAATATTTATTACCCACCGCTGTGCGGCGTCGGGCTGGTGTGGGTATGCGGTATGATCCGCTCAAATATTGCCCGGTAATGGACTCCTTGCATTTGAGGATGCCCGGAACGTCGCCGGCATAGATGATGTTCCCGCCATGCTCCCCCGCCCCTGGCCCCATGTCAATGACGTGGTCGGCACGGCGTATGGTGTCCTCATCATGCTCGACCACGATCAGGGTGTTACCCAGGTCGCGCAAGGCATGCAGGGTGGCCAATAAACGGTCATTGTCCTTCTGGTGCAAACCGATACTGGGCTCATCCAGGACATAAATGACCCCGACCAGACCGGAACCAACCTGGGTGGCCAGGCGGATGCGCTCTGCTTCCCCACCGGAGAGCGTGGCGCTCCTGCGGTCCAGGGTCAAATATTCCAGCCCTACATTGTTGCAAAAATCCAACCGGCGATGGATCTCCTTGAGGATCTCCTCACTGATCTTCTTCTTGTCCTTGGACAAGGCCAGGTGGCTAAAGAAATGCTTGGCTTCCTTAATAGAGAAGCCAGTGATCTGGGTGATGTTCTTGTCCGCGACCGTGACTGCAAGGGACTCCTTCTTCAAACGCTTGCCCTGGCATCCCGGACAGGATGATTCGGACATAAAGGTGCTGAGCTCTTCCTTCAGCCAGTCGCTGTCGGTCTCACGGAACAATCGCTCCATATAGCCGACCACTCCCTCGAATTTACGGTTCCAGATCTCATCATCAGAACCGTAGAGGATAATATTCTTCGACTTCTTGTCCAATTCCTTAAAGGCAAGACGCGGATCGATGTCATGGATATTGGCGATCTCCCTGAGCACGGCACGATAATACATCATGTACCCGCCCTGGCCTTTTTTCCAGGGAACTATCCCCGTCGTCCAAGGCTTGCTTTCATCCGGCACCAGGGCATTGGGATCGATCTCCATCTTGGTGCCCAGGCCATTGCATTCCGGACAGGCACCATAAGGTGAATTGAATGAGAAAATGCGCGGCTCGATCTCGCTTAAAGAAGTCCCGCAATCCGTGCAGGCATATTTCTCACTGAAGGTCTGGTCGGGTTTGGCTCCGTTGAAGTCTACGATGACAATGCCCTCACCGACCTTCAATGCAGTCTCGACAGAATCAAAAAGGCGTTTGCGGATATCGGGACGTATGCTCAGGCGGTCCACCACCGCTTCAATATGGTGAACCTTATATTTGTCGAGCTTGATGGTATCGGAGGTCTCATGCATCTTGCCGTCGACTCTCAGGCGCGCGAATCCGCTTTTGGCAACTTCCGTGCCGATGCTGCGGTATTCCCCTTTGCGGCCCTGGACGACCGGTGCTAGGACATTGATCTTTGTGCCCTCAGGCAGGGCCAGGATATGGTCGACGATCTGCTGGCTGCTCTGTTGCTCAATTTTCTTGCCGCAGGAATAACAATGCGGCGTGCCCACACGCGCGAACAAAAGGCGTAGGTAATCGTAGATCTCCGTCTGGGTGGCTACGGTCGAACGCGGGTTGCGGCTGACGGTCTTTTGTTCAATGGAAATGGTGGGCGACAGGCCTTCGATATGCTCGACCAGAGGTTTCTGCATCTGGTCGAGGAACTGGCGC
>JAYVSG010000184.1:0-13249 GCA_043775535.1 Candidatus Omnitrophota bacterium | reverse complement strand
CAAGCGGTCTGACAATTCTTTCAGTGCCCATATCCCCAGACCAGGACCATCCGCCTCGGTCCCATACCCTCCAAAGAAATCATTTTCCGCTAAATGAACAGAAAGCTGTTTGGCCATATCCAATTGCCCTGCCCTTGCCAAAGCCACAATGATATAGGCCTCTTCCCTCTGCCACGCCACGGGATAGCTCATGGGGTCCCCGGGACGTGTCTGATGATCGACCACCCCCATCATGAGATGCGCGATCTGGGCATTCAAGGACCCAATAAATCCTTGATCCGGAAGGGAAAGCCCGATCCCTGAATGGCTAAGATCATATGCTGCTTCCTTTTTCTGTCGCTGACCGTCTTCAAGACGGATGGACCAGGAATTACCCGCGAGCATGAACCTGGCATACCCCCATCCCCTGTTGGCCTTCCACTGATGCACTTCCTGCCGGGCATTCGCCCAATCATTTTGTGTCTCATCACCAAGAAAAGGCGCAGCCGATCCCGCAGGCATGCCCACCTTCCATCGCCCATTAATGAGCAGGCTGTCCTTGTTCCATTCCAAAATACGTACAGCGCCTCCGGCAGGGCCGACACTGCGCACCACGAGCATCAGGTCAATGTCATCCTTGGTCTTTGTCAGGTTCAGGTCCCAAACACCCGGACGGACAGGCAGCCACTCCGCCTTGAAATACGGCGTTGCTGCAAGGATCCCCGGAATGGAAGAAGCCCTCTCTAGCAATTGCTGATGGATATCCTTCATGGGAATACTGTCGCTGGTCGCAATGCGGGCACCCTTCTTATCCATCACCCAGATCGAAACGCCAAAACTGTCGACTGCAGGACTAAAACTACCGCCTGGCTCATAATAGGATTTTTCTTTTTCTTTTGTGCCCGGGAGGGCCAAAACAATATGGCCCCGGCTGCGCAGCCAGGGGTCATGTGGACGGTAATGGGCCTGCATCCTAAGCTGCTGATGCATGGTCCCATGGTATTTGAAGAAATCAATGACCTTGCCGAATTGGGCAGTGTTATTGAGAACCACGCAAGGGATCAATAAAAGCGTCAAGACAAGAACGGGTAAACGCAATCTTGTCAAGGAAGCCAGGGCGGCCAAAGGAACAAGCAGGACGACAAAATGCAAGGAATACAGAAAGGTTTCATCCCCATAAACGGTATGCATGCCAAGCTGACCCATGATCAAGAGCCCCAACATGATGCGGAATTTGGTGTTGCCTGGCAGGATGAACAAGGCCCATGTACCCAGCCCAAGCAGTGCGGTCCACAGCAGGACAGCGTATTTCCCCCATACTGTCGCAGAGCCAGGTCCAGAAAATTGGGTCAACATCAAGGGCAGTTCGGGTTTGTTGAACTTATCCATCAGGTAAATGGATGGCATGACCAGGGTATGATAGATGAAGGACTTGGCAACATAGAAAAACCCGCCGGAACCTTCCAAAAGCATGAACCGGGCCTCACGGTTAAAATCAAAGAAGAATTTTGCAGCAGGAAAAAACATTTTCTGCAGACTCCATAATATCGAAGCTGCAAAGAACGCATAAACAAGGATCTGAAAACTCCGGCGCCACGGATGGTTGAGCATCGTCGCCAGGATCCCTGCCATCCAATTTGTGATCGTGATGCTCATGGTGGCAATGTTCACAAAAACATACCATGCGGGTGAAAAGACGCGCGTTTGGGACCACACGGCCGTGATCAAGGCCAGCATAATGGTCAAGGAGCCTAATGAAAAAGTTTCGGGGATGACAAAATAGAACATGCTCGCCGCGCTGACCGCTGCCAATATGCTGAAGATCACGGCATCCATCAGCCTGCAGCCCAACGCCCTTAAGAGCACAAAAAGAAGGAACATCCACAAGAAAGCCACTCCAGCAACAACCAGCCGGACAGCAGCAACAGGTTCAATATGAAGGACCTTCTGGATAAAATATACGAGAGGAAAAGAAACCAGGGCAAAAAGCGGATGTGTGCTGCTTCTCGATTGCAGCGGATTGTCCTTGTCGGTCATGACAAGATAGACCCTGGAGGTGTCCGCTTCAAACCAAATATTGTCCACACGGAAACCATCCGTCAGTAAGACCGATGGGATCAGCTTGGCCCCCTGATGCGTCGCAAAACTGAAGGCAGCACCTAAAAGAACCGCTATTAATATTGTAGGCAGGTATTTGGTACGCATATTCCTCGGATATCCATGGATCAAATCGCCAAAAGCACGATCAGCACCATGACCATGGCGATGAATCGGCTCCCCTTATCCTTAATGGAAAAAACGATGGGATCATCCGCCATCTCCCCCCGCCCTGTCTTAAGCCACAAACGGCTGATCCAGTATAAAAGCACTGGACAGATCATCCACAAGACCTGCGGCCGGGAATAAAGCACAGAAACCTCAGGGCTATTGATATAAAGGGCAACGATCATCACCGCCAAATAACCGCTGGCCACCCCCATCTCGCGCAGTGAGGCAAGATCGGAAACACTGTAATCGCGCCCGCCGGCGTATTGGGTCTTGGCGGCAGCAAGTGTAACGAGTTCCGAACAGCGCTTGATCAGGGCCAGACTGAAGAACAGGAAAATGGAAAAGGCCAGGAGCCAAAATGACAACGGGGCATCTGCCAGGACAGACCCGGCAAGCACGCGCAAGGTATACAGCGCCGCCAGCACAATCACGTCGATAAGCACATAGGTTTTCAAATGGAAGGTGTAGGAAAGTGAAATGACGCAATAGAGCGCAAGCAGGCCGAAGAATTTCAAGTCCATGGCCGCAGCAATGGCCAGGCCGCCCAATTGGAGTACGACCATCAGAACGCTTCCGCTCCATATGGACGCCTCACCGCTGGCAAAAGGACGGGCCTTCTTCCTGGGATGGCTGCGGTCTGCCCCCAGATCAAGCAGGTCATTGAAGATATACCCGCCGGAGGCACAAAGGCCGAAACTTAAGAACCCCAGGAGGACATGGGTGACCGCAGTGCTCTCATTCCAACTATGGGAGGTAACCAAGGGCACGAAAAGCAGGATGTTCTTGACCCATTGGTAAAGCCGCATGGCCTTCAGATACAGGCGCAGGGAATTCTTTTTCTCCGAAACAAAGACCTGTTCCACTTGGGAACTCTTCTGCGCAACTGCCAATACGCCGCCAGAGGGGTTGACCAGGATGGCCTTCCTGGCATGCGGAAAAATGTGCAGGTCCGCCCCCTCGTTGCCGGCATAGTCAAAACCCTTCTCGCCGTATTCCTTCACCAGGACTTTAAGTTTGTTCTTCCCGGATAAATTATGCGTGTTGTCGCTGGCCAGGACATCGGTGAATATCCCCAGATGCTGTGCAACAGCCCTCGCGAACTTCGATGAACTGGCAGTGGCAAGCACGATGCGCCTGCCCTGCTGGTGTTCCTTGCGCAGATAGGAAAGAAACTCTGCGTGATACGGCAAAGTTTTTTCATCAATGTGGGAACGCTGGGAGATCTGGTCCTTTAAATGGGCCTTGCCTTTCAAGAGCCATAGCGGGACATTCAGGATCCTGACAGGCTCCTGCCTGAGCATGGCATAAAGGCTTTCAAGGAGCAGGTCGGTCCTGATCAAGGTGCCGTCCAGGTCAACGACGAGGGGAATATCTGACCTGCTCATGCAATGGTCCAGTGGATGGGTGGCAGGAATACCGCTGAAGATTTGATCCCGGCACCGCCATCGATCTTAAGCACGGCGTCCTGGGCAACGGCCAGCGGATGCAGGCGATTCTTGTCCCAGGCGGAGATCTTGATCAGGTACACGCCTGAGACCAGGTTCATCCTGCCCAGATCGATCCCGACATGGCCCTCACCTTTCAATTCCTCGATGCGCTGCTGCTTGTGGGACATTGCCGAACAGACCAGGATATTGTCAGGACGCAGGACCGCGATCTCGAAAATGGGATCCTGGATGGGTTTGCGCGCGGCATAATTAAAACTGACCTTGATATGCCCGTCAGTGGGGAAACTCACCTTCGGTGTACCGTGCTCATCCGTCATGGTCAGATCGGAGATCTCGACAGGGGTCTCCTCTTTCTTGATCTTCACCATGCCATCCGGGGACGACAATTTCTTGCGCAAGCTATCTTCCTTATCTTTCAGAAGCAGTTCATCATAATACGGCATGACCTCATTCGTCGGACCGTCCCTGAGCATCTGTCCGTGGTCGATCAAGATGACCCGTTTGCACAGATTGTAAATGAGCGGGATATTGTGCGAGACTAGGATGATGGTCGCATTTGAATTGAGCAGTTCACGGATCTTCTCGGAACATTTGGCCTGGAAGCCAACGTCCCCGACGGAAAGGACCTCATCGACCAGCAGGATCTCCGGGTTCATGTGCGCGGCAACAGAGAACCCGAGACGGGAATACATCCCCGAAGAATACCGTTTCACCGGGGTGTCGATGAATTCGGAGACGCCGGAGAATTCAACGATCTCGTCAAAACGCTCCTCGATCTCTTTTTTACGCATCCCCAGGATGGTGCCATTGAGGAAGACATTCTCACGGCCGGTCAATTCCGGATGGAAACCAGCGGTAACCTCGATGAGCGCAGACAAACGCCCCCGGATGACCATGTCGCCCTGGGTCGGGACGATGATCCTGGAAAGCAGCTTGAGGATGGTGCTTTTACCGGCACCGTTAGGCCCCATGATGCCGACGACCTCACCCTGCTGTATAGAGAAGCTCACATCCTTGACCGCCCAAAATTCCTTCTCCTCCAGGGTCATTTTCTTGGTCGGGCGCTTGAACAGGTTCGGCACGGCATCGCGCAGGGAGTTGAACTTCTCACCCTTTTTATATTTCTTCCAAACAGAATTGAATTCAATGACGTTCATAATATCCTCTCGGGTTCTAAATATTCTCTGCGAACAATGTTTCCTTCTTGGCAAAAACATAGAGTCCGAAAAAGAGCATGAAAAAAGAACTGATGACCGCATACCACATCCATACCGGTTCCGGCGCATGCTGTAGCACCACCACACGGTTCAATTCCTCCAAGATGCTTCCCAACGGGTTGAGCAGCATGATGAATTTCCAACGGGCAAAAGAAGCCGCCTCATAAAACACCGGGGTGAAGAAAATACCAAACATCAGGATGATCTCAACGATGTACTTGATGTCCCGGAAGAACAAATTGGCTGCGGCCAGTAAAAGGCTCAATCCAAAGGTATAACTGAACAAAAGTACGATCAAAAGCGGAAGCCAGACCAGGTGTATGCTGACCCCCACCTGGGTGATGATCAACAGGATCACCAACACGGGGATCGCGACCATCAGGTCAAAGAAACAGGCCATGACGGAAGATAATGGCAGGACCGCACGCGGGAAATAGATCTTGGTCACCAACGCACTGTTCCCCACCAAGGACTGCACCGCGAAACGGATCGAACTGACAAAGAAGGTCCACGGCAGCACCTTGACCGAGATCGAAATGATCCCCTTAGTGTCCAACGGGGCCTGGGCAACGACGGCCATTGCCTTCTTGATGATCACACCTGCGCACACCGCGATGATAGGCATGAAGATGGCCCAGGCAAATCCCATGGCAGCCTGTTTGTAGCGCACCTTGAGGTCGCGCAGTACAAGCATGAACAGGAGATCACGGTATCTGAAGATCTCTTTGATGCACTCAATGATCATTGCGTAGCCTCCATTATTTTCCCCATTTCTTTTTAAAATAGTCGACCGTATCCCTCAAGCCGTCCTCGAAGGTAACGAGCGGTTTATATGGGGTCTTGGTCGTGATCTTGGTGATGTCGGCGCTGGTACGGAAAATATCACCGGCGCGGACAGGCAGGAACTTAGGTTCCATGTTCTTGCCGATGATCTTGTTGAGCACCGCGATCAGGTTCAGGATGCTGTTCTCATTTCCCGTAGCCACATTGAACACCTCATGCTTGATCCCGGGCGTTGTGGCCGCAAATATATTAGCGGAGATGACGTTCTTGATATGGGTGAAGTCCCTGGACTGCTTGCCGTTACCGAAGATCGGCGGCTGCTCGTTGTTGACGATGCAATGGATGAATTTAGGGACGACTACGGCATATTCATCATCCAGTGCCTGTTTGGGGCCGAAGACGTTGAAATAACGCAGGCCCACCGTTTCAAGTCCATGGAATTCGGAGAAAATACGACAGTAATATTCACCGGCCAGCTTGCTTAGTGCATAGGGCGAGATCAAAAGCGGGTACTGGTCCTCCCTCTGCGGGAATTGGGTGGTGTCGCCGTAAACGGAACTTGAAGAAGCAAAGACAAAGCGCTTGACCTTATGCTTGGCCGCGGCCTGCAGCATGTTCAGGATGCCGTCGACATTGACCCTGTTATAGCTCAATGGGTCGTGCAGGGACTTAGGGACAGAACGCAAGGCGGCCTGGTGCAGGACATAATCAATGCCCTGGCAGGCCCTGTTCGCATCGGACACATCGGTAATATCTCCCCTGATGAGCTCGAATTTATCCTTGCCCAAACCCTTGGCAAAATCCAGATTCTCCTCCTTACCGGAGAAAAAATTGTCCAGGACACGGACGAAATGGCCCTCTTTAATAAGGTGCTCGGCAAGGCTTGAACCGATAAAACCTGCTCCGCCTGTGATCAAATACTTGCTCATTCTGCTCCTTTCTTGCTTTCTATTTTTCGCGCGCAACCATTTCTAAATATTCACCGTAACTGGTCTTAAGGCCTTTTGCCGCCGCTAAAAGTTGTTTCTTGCTGATATACCCCATGCGATACGCGATCTCCTCGATACAGGCGATCTTCAAACCCGTCCGTTCCTCGATGGTCTTGATAAAAGACGAAGCCGCCAGGAGCGAATCATATGTCCCTGTATCCAACCAGGCATATCCCCTTCCCAACGGCACCACATTAAGCCGGTCCTTCTTTAAATAAGCCTTGATCACATCCGTGATCTCCAGCTGCCCACGCCGGGAAGGCTTGATCGACCGGGCGACCTTGACCACGTCATTCGGAAAATAGTACATGCCTGTGATGGCCAGGTTCGAACGGGGCTTCCGCGGTTTTTCTTCGATGGAAACAACGCGCCCCTTGTGGTCCAGCTCCAAGACCCCGTAATGTTCCGGGTCCTTCACGCAATATGAGAAAATGACCGCATCCTGTCCGCTTCCCGCAGTCCTCAGTATCTCCTGCAGCCGGTCACCAAAGAAAACATTGTCCCCCAACGCCAGGCATACCCTGCTCTTGCCGATGAACTTCTCACCAACGCGGAAGGCATCGGCCAGCCCCCTGGGCTTGTCCTGCACGGCATAGCTGATCTTGACGCCTAAGGCACTGCCATCCCCCAAAAGGTCCTTGAACATAGGCAAAGCTTCGGCAGTTGAAATGACCAGGATGTCCCTGATCCCGGAGAGCATCAGCGCGGACAAGGGATAATAGATCATCGGCTTGTCGTACACCGGCAAAAATTGCTTGCTGATGCTCTTGGTGATCGGGTAAAGGCGTGTGCCCTTCCCTCCCGCCAGGATGATGCCTTTAGTATTTACATGTTCCATTTATTCTTGAAATACTCCACGGTTTTCTTCAAACCCTCGTCAAATCCGACCAGGGGCTTGTACGCGGTCATGCGCTGCAATTTTGAAGAATCCGAATTGGACCTGAAGATGTCCCCGCGGCGTACCGGCAGGAACTTAGGCTGTATGTTCTTGCCCAGGGCCTTGTTGATGCCGGCAATGATGTCCAGCACCGAGTATTCATGGCCTGTTGCGGCATTAAAGACCTCATGCTTGATGCCAGGGGTCGTCGCGGCATTGATATTGGCGCTGACCACATTATCGATGTAGGTGAAATCGCGCGACTGCAGGCCGTTGCCAAAGACAGGAGGCTGTTCATCCTTAAGGATGCAATGGATGAACTTCGGGATAACGGCCGAGTATTCATCATCAAGGGCCTGCTTGGGACCGAAGACGTTAAAATAACGCAGGGCTACGGTGTCGACCTCAAAGAACTCGGAGTAGATGCGGCAATAGTATTCCCCGGCGAGCTTGGACAGCGCGTAGGGAGAGATCAATAACGGCATATGCTCTTCCTTCTGCGGGAATTTATCCGTGTTGCCGTAGACGGAGCTGGACGACGCCATCACAAAGCGTTTGACCTTATATTTCGATGCGGCCTGGAGCAAGTACATGGTCCCCGTGATATTGACGTCGTTATAGCTCTTGGGATCGACCAGGGACTTAGGGACGGATTTCAACCCGGCCTGGTGAAGCACATAATCAACCCCTTCCGTGGAACGTTCACAGTCCGCCGGGACACTAATGTCACCGCGGAAGATCTGGAACCTGTCCTTGCCCAAACCTTTGGCAAAATCAAGGTTCTCCTCTTTGCCGCCGGAAAAATTATCCAGGATATGGACGGAATGGCCTTCCGCGATCAAACGTTCGGCGATGTTCGAACCGATGAAGCCGGCCCCGCCGGTGATAAGGTACTTGCTCATTGAATGACGCCTTTCCTTAAAGGTAACGGTAAATGTACTCGGGAACGAAGTATTCAACACTGGTCAATACATGCCCGATGATATTGGTGTGCGCCTGTGTCAGGAGTTCGGTGGCACGCGAGACCATCCCGCGCTGGGTGTGGCCGGCCTGCACCACCATCAAGGTCCCTTCCACACGGCTGCCGATGATCGTGGCATCCGTGACCGGGATCACCGGCGGGGTGTCCACCAGGACAAAGTCGTATTGGGAGCGCAAGGCACTGATCAATTCCTTCATGCGTTCAGAGGCAAGCAATTCCGCCGGATTGACCGGTACCGCACCGGAAGAAATGAAGCTTAGGTGGTCGATGTCGATATTGAAGATAATGTCGTTCAATTCCGCCTGACCGCTCAAATATTCGCTCAAACCCTTGTGCTGGCCTACGCCCAGATATTTGACCAATTGCCCTTTGCGCATATCCGCGTCGATCAAGATGATCTTAGGTTTCTGCGTGGCCTGAGACAAGGTAATGGCCAGGTTCAAGGACGTAACGCTCTTTCCCTCACCGCTGATGGAACTCGTGATCGCGATGGTCTTAGGCGGACGCCCTTTGTTCAAGGACAGCAGATTGGTCGTCATCATCTTGTATTGTTCAGCGACGATAGACTTGGGGTCAAAATACGTGATCAGGCGCGCATCGACCTTTGAGTCCTTCATCTTGCGGACGATGATCTCCTCGCGCTCCTGGAGCTTGATCACCTTGTCCAGACGCTGGATCTGTTCTTCAGCGGCTTTTTGCAAGGCCTTCGTTATTTTACCCATACGTCTTTCTCCTCTGTTTTTTCAAGCTCTCTCTGAATGCTCATGACCATAGCTTCCACACGTTTGATATCTGCCGACAGGTCGCTGATGCTCTTTTCGGTACCGGCCACCGCCTGCGCAAGGGTCTCATTCTGCACACGGACACTTTCCGCAATGCGGACAATGCTGCTGTTCACATCCTTGCTGATGCCAGAAACTTCCGTATCGATATCCTTGATCTTCTCATTGTAAGCCCCGCGGGTCTTATTAAGCTCAGCGGTGAGGTAGGCGATCTTCTTTTGCTGCTCCCCAAGCTGCGCGTTGATCGAGTAGACCTGTTCCTTGGCCAGGTCCAGGGAACTGTCGACCTTGGAGATCTGGTAGAAGGTGATCACGACGGAGGCCGCCGCCAGCAGGCAAAGGAATAGAAAGAAAGGGTTCACACGGATCTTCCCTTCCAGGTTCAATTCTTCCATCCGTATGTCCGAAGGCTCAACGGGACGGGCCTGTATCGCCGGCCTTACCCATCCCCTGCCGATATCTTTAAGTGATCTCAACGTGCGGCTCATAGGACCTCTTCCTCATCATCTCCGCTTTCGCTCTTCTTGGCGGATACAAACTGTCTGACCGGGGATTCGATGATCACTTCGGTCATGATGCGCTCATCAATGACCTCAGCTTCTTCGACATAACCCGTCAACAGCGCATTGTCTGCGATCTGGTTGATCAGGCGGGGCACACCTTTGGAAAATTGGTAGATCATTTCGATCGCACGTTCCGTGAAATAGTGACGGCTGCTTCCGCTGGCCACATGCATGCGGTGGGTCACGTATTCACTGGTCTCCTGCAAGGTCAGGGGCGAAAGATGGAAATATACCGAGATCCTCTGGCGGAGCTGCTCCAGGCGCGGCAGGGCCAGCTTCTGTTTCAATTCCGGCTGGCCGATCAAGATGATCTGGATCAGTTTCTCCGTCTCGGTCTCAAGGTTGGAAAGCATCCGGATCTCTTCCAGGACCCCTGTTTTCAGGTTCTGGGCCTCGTCGATGATCAGCACCACATTATTCCCCAGGTGCGCCTGTTCCAGAAGATAGGTGTTCAATTGTGAAAGCAATTTGGCCTTGGATCCTTCCACAAAATCGATCTCAAGGTCTTCCAGGACAGACATCAGGAGGTCCTTGCTGCTCAAATGGGTGTTGGTGACCAGGGCGATCTGGGTGTTCTTGTCCAATTTCCTGAACAGCGTGCGGCATACGGTGGTCTTGCCGGAACCGATCTCACCCGTAATGACAATGAAGCCTTTGCGCTGGTTAATGGCATAGATCAAGCTGTCCAAAGCCTCGGTGTGTTTATGGCTCGGGAAAAAGAACCGGGAATTGGGTGTCAGGTTAAAAGGCGTTTCTTTTAGACCGTAGAATTTGTTGTACATTGCTCTTCCTTAAGGTCTGATCAATGCCCTGATCATGATGGTAAAGGCGATCAATAGAACACCGATGGAAGCCATCCAGAATAAACGCCATACATTCTGCTGATGGCTGTACTCGATCGCTTCCTGGGTATTGATCCTTGAGATCACGCCCAATAAAGGCGTTCCCAAGAAACTGCTGGCTTCCTGGACATCCAGGAAGGACTTGTCCATCAACTCTGAAGCAAAGACCATACCGATGCCCGCGCCCAGGCCTAAGAAGAGTCCTAGAAAAATAACCAGGAAGATATTGGGTTTGACGGCATGTGTGGGGACGCGCGGAGGGTTCAAGATGGTGTACTTGGTCCCCTCTTTAGACGATTGCAAACGCTGGGTGATCTTTGCTGTTTCAAGGCGCTGCAGCAAGGAATTATAGATCGCCTCATTCACGTTCACGTCGCGGGCCATGACATTGTCCAGCTTGTCGATAAGCATGACCTTATAGATGTCCTTGCCATCCCCTGAAGAAGCAGCGGCGGTGGCAGCGGCTTTCGGGGCCCCATTCATGGTATCCAGGGCCTGCTTGATCTGGCTGACCATGGGGTTCATGGTATTCTCGTCGAGCTTTGCATCCTCGCTGTAATCCAAATTCTGTTTCTTGAGCTCATCCATTTTCTTGTTGATCTGCTCGCGAAGGCTTTTGACCAAGGGGTGCAATTCGGTCGAATCGACCAAGAGCTCGTTCAATTGGTCCTTAATCTGGGCGATCTCGGCCGACTTGATCTTGCCCCGGTACACATGCAGCTGCTCTTCGATGAATTTAATGGCGTCCGCCGTCTCCCGGTTCTGTACGCTGACATTGCGGCCGATGAAGATGTCCGTGACGTTCTGGACCACGGCCTGGGCCTGCTGGGGATCCGAAGACGAGTAGGAAAGGCTGATGATATTGTTGTTGCGCAGATTGATGCCGATGTCCTTGCGCAGCACCTTGACCAGCTCCTCAAAATCCGAGCTTGTCTTGACGTTCCTGTCCATCTTAAGACGCTTGATAAGCTCGACAAGGCTGTCCCAACCAAGAATGGTCTCGCGGATGACCTGGGCCCTCTGGGTCATGGTCGAAGAGACCGCGACACCGTCGAATAAAGGATTATCCGTTTTCCCTTCCTCAACGAGGATGGTCGTATTGGAATTATATTCCCTGGGCAGGATGATGCTCAAACAAATACCCAATACCAAACCGGAGAACGCAGGGACGATGACCGTCCATTTCCTGCGAAAGAATATCTTCAGGTATCCCCGTATCGACTGATTGATCGCATTGTCCATTTACTGTCCTTTATTGGATAATATTATTCCAGGTTTTTAGAAAGCTCCCACTGCTGCGCCGGCACCACTGGTTTCCTGTATCGGCTGCGTGACAGGGCTGATGATACGTCCGATCTTGGCCCACAGGGTCGGGGGCAGGTAAATGGTGTCGCCAGGGCTCATGGTGTAATTCTGCTTCAAGTCCCCCTTATAAAGCAAGGCGTAGACATCGACCCTCTTGGGGGTCACCTTTGTTTCTGAAGGAGTGAATAGGGTCGCGCCCTTGGTGGACGCGGTCAATTGGGGCAGGCCTGCAGCTAAAAGCGCATCACGCACCGTGATGGTGTCGCCGCGCATATAGATCTTTCCTGCCTGGCCGACTTCACCGACCACATAAACAACCTTGCTGTTATACCCGGTGATCTTGACGGCCACGCTCGGGTTCATGATATAGGCTTCCAAATGCTTGGCCAATTCAACGGCAGCTTCTTCCTTGCTCATCCCGGTCAATTGGATATCACCGGCGAACTCGAACTGGATCTTACCTTCACTATTCAATGTATAGGAGCCACTGACTTCCGGGTGGCGCAAGACCGTCACTTCAATGACGTCTTCCTTACCAAGCGTATATTTGCTGTTCTGTCCGGCATAAACCTTGACTTCCTTGGGTGCCATGACAGGGGAAGACGTGGTCTGGGCCGCCTTCCTGGTAGGGGTAAGATCTATATTTTGGGCGCGACCGTTCTGCGGGAAGGTGAACAATATTCCCGCACCCAACATAATTAAAGATAATCTCATGGTCATCTTCATAGCTACCCTTTCGGTTTCCTTATAATAAATCATTTATTCAACCTCGAACACGGTTTCATGAAAAATTTTGATCTGCTGCACATCTTCGGGCTCATACACACGCCAGCCGCGCCAATCCCGTTTGGGCTTCCTGATCTTGCCCATTTTCTCCCATCTGGCAATGGTCTTGGAGCTGATCCCAACGATCTGGGCAACCTCGGTTATAGTCATTCTTTTTTTGATCTCGATCATCATATTACCTTAACAAAGAGCAAATACCGTTCCATAATTCTTCCCTGCATCGAATAAATCGTATCAAGCACTGCAAATATCTGTAAATATTACAGTTACGTTATCTAAAAATATTTCTTCCCGGCTCCTGCCTGACATGGGGAATTTGACCAGGTGTATAAAAGAATGAACATCCCTATCCCGGACAGACTACGACAAGTATACCACGTATTGGAATATATGCACTTACGGAGTGTATGAATTTTTGGACATTTTGT
>JAYVSG010000183.1:0-1662 GCA_043775535.1 Candidatus Omnitrophota bacterium | reverse complement strand
ATGACGGGGACGCGCTCGACATCAAGGACGGGCGGCATCCTATCGTCGAGAAGAATGTCAGCGAAGGCTTTACCGCCAATGACACCCTCTTGGACACGCGGGACAATCACCTGATCATCCTGACCGGGCCCAACATGGCCGGTAAATCCACCTATATCCGCCAGACCGCCTTGCTTGTGATCATGGCACAGATGGGTTCCCCCATACCGGCCTCCGCCGCCGCGGTTGGGATCGCGGACAAGATCTTTACCCGCATCGGCGCCCACGACGACATTGCCAAGGGCCAAAGCACCTTCATGGTGGAAATGACCGAGACCGCGGACATTCTCAACAACCTGACACCCCGCTCACTCGTCATCCTTGATGAGATCGGCCGCGGCACCTCGACCTCCGATGGACTTTCCCTGGCCTGGGCCCTGGCTGAGCATATGGACAAACAGAAGGTGCGCACGCTCTTTGCCACGCATTTCCATGAATTGACTTCCTTAGCCGAACGCTCGACGGGGATCAGAAATTATAATGTAGCGGTCAAGGAGTGGAAGGACAAGATCATCTTCATGCACAAGATCGTGCCCGGCGGTTCGGACGACAGCTATGGGATCTATGTGGCCAAGCTTGCAGGCATTCCGGATGTGGTGATCAGGCGTTCCAAGGAGATCCTGGCGGAATTGGAGATCGGCGCACCGACCCCTTACCGCAAAGCGGACACCCAGTTGAATCTATTTGCCCCGGCCGTCAACCCTGCCATGGATGAGGTCAAGGCGCTCCTTGATGCCGTGGATGTAGATAATATCACGCCGCTGGAAGCCCTTAAGAAACTCAGTGAGATAAAACAAAAATTACAGTAATGGATTCCCGCTTTCGCGGGAATGACATATACAAATGACCTATGTAAATAAAGTTCAAATTCTGCCCCCTGATGTCATTGCCAAGATCGCTGCCGGTGAGGTTGTTGACCGCCCGTCATCTGTTGTAAAGGAGCTGGTCGAGAACTCGATCGATGCCGGAGCGACAGCCATTGAAGTGCACGTGAAGGATGCGGGCAAGGAATTGATCCACATCAAGGACAATGGCAGCGGCATCTCCCGGGAAAACATGGAGAATCTCTTCGCCCGCCATGCCACGAGCAAGATCACGGGCATTGATGATCTTGAGACGCTAGGCTCCATGGGATTCCGCGGGGAAGCTTTATATTCCATCGCCGCTGTCTCGGACATCACCCTGCGCTCGCAAGCTACCGGTTCCAAGGATGCATGGAGCATCCATGTGCAGGGTGGGAAACGTTTGAACCTTGAACCTGCGGCCCCGCTTGGCAATGGGACGGACATCCGGATCGCTGAACTTTTCTTTAACACCCCGGCCCGCCGTAAATTCCTGAAGAACAATACGGCCGAGATGAACCAGATCGTCGGCGTTGTGCTGCCTTATACACTCATCTATCCGGACCGACGTTTCATCTTGACCCATGCCGGAAGGACCCTGCTCGATCTTAGACCTGC
The DNA here is from genome assembly GCA_043775535.1 of Candidatus Omnitrophota bacterium. GTDB lineage: Bacteria > Omnitrophota > Gorgyraeia > Zapsychrales > Fredricksoniimonadaceae > JACQQW01. Next base: position 163 of record JAYVSG010000183.1, on the reverse strand, counting down.
CGGCAGCCGTCCGGACCGTGCGGCCGCGGCCTTGAACCTGGAACAAAAGAACCTGATGGAAGCCTCCCAAACATACACCGAAGACAAGATCTCGGTCCATGTGGTCTTGGGGAACATCAATATCCAACGCCCCCGCCGCGATACGCAATACATCTTTATCAAC
>JAYVSG010000182.1:0-2127 GCA_043775535.1 Candidatus Omnitrophota bacterium | reverse complement strand
TTGAACTTATGGGTCAAATTCACTGCAGCACCGGCAGGATTAAGATCAGTGTCCCAGATCATATCGGTGGTATTCCACAAGTAATCGGTTTTGACGTATTTACCAACCACGGCCTTGGCCCATTCCGTGGGCTTATATTCGCCATAGACATAGTCCAAGCGGATATCCCCGCGGCGAAAATTGTCATTGAAGGTCATATTCGTGGAACGGGCATCATCAGTGGTGGATCCGACTTCTGAAGTGGCCAAACCGGCTGCCATCTTCCACTGGGGATTGATCTGGCTTTCAACACCTAAGCGCAAACGGGCACGGCCGCGGGTGCGGGCTTCGGTATCGTTCTTCCGGCGCTCATATTGGTAACGGACACGGGCATCGCCTTTGAGCTTGGTATTCTGCACCCACTCAGGCAAACCGTTCTTAACACTCTCATCTTGTATGCTCTTGGCATCAGAGGCGATCTCCATCTTAAGTTCGCGGGCCTCTTTTTTGTCCAGAATGCCTTTTTGCACCAATTTCTCGATCAATGAATCGACCTGGGTGGCAGCGGCAAAACCTCCCGTAGGCCAAGCACAAACTGCTGCTGCTAATAATGTTAGGATCTTTTTCCTCATGATTCCTCCGTGCAATTGACGTTAAATGCTTGTATCCCAGCAACTTTTACTGCTGCTATAGAATAATCTGTGGATGTTAAGAATAGATGAAGCTGGGATAAAGTGTTGGTGAAGCGACGGACGAAGGATATTATTTAATGAAGGGAATAAAGATGGAGAACGTGGAGCCGCTGCCGGGCTTGCTGTGCACTTCCACCCTGCCCTGATGGGCCTGCATGATATGCTTGACGATGGCCAGCCCCAGGCCGGTGCCGCCTGAACCGCCGGTGCGTACCTTGTCCGCACGGTAAAATCTCTCGAAAACCCTGTTCACATGCTCCGGGGCAATACCGGATCCATTATCCTCAACATCCACCCGCACAAATCTCTCCTGCGCGATGGCCCTGATCACGATGCGGCCTTTGGGCTGGGTGAACTTCACCGCATTATCCAACAGGTTGATGAATACCTGTTCCATGCGGTCACGGTCGACATATATAGAAGGAAGGCTGGCTGGCAGCTCCAGCACGATCTCATGGCCTACCCTATCGATCGATTTCTTTTCCATCACAAGCACTGCCTGGATGATGGAAGCCAAATCCTGACGAACAAGCTCCATCTTGGCTTCGCGGGATTCAATGGACGACAGGGTCAAAAGATCCGCGACCAGCATTTCCAGACGTTCGGTTTGTTTATGGATGATCTCTAGGAACTTCCTGGCATTGACCCCATCTTCAATGCCGCCTTCATCCCGCAAGGTCTCGACAAACCCCTTGATCGAGGTCAGGGGCGTCTTCAACTCATGGGACACATTGGCCACGAATTCCGAGCGCAGCCTGAGCAGTTTCTTCAATTCCGTGATGTCATGGAATACCGCTGCCACACTGCTCAATTTTCCTTCTTTTACGACGGGCGAGATCTGCATGCTAAAGAACGCATCCTCGGCCCCCATGAAAACAACCTCTTTATTGACCGCCTTTTGCCCCTCTAAGGCATCTTTAAGGCAGGCATTGATCTGCTGGTGGCGTATGGCCTCCCAATATAATTTATCCACAACTTCCTTGGACCGCATCTGCAGCATCTGGGAGGCATTGGGGCTTACATAGATAATGCGACCGTCATGCCGGACAACGATGACGCCCTCGACCATGCTGGATAATATGGCCTGAAGCTCATCTTTGTCATGGAAGGATTGTTGACGCAAGCGCTCAAGTTCAGCGGAAAGCCCCTGGACCTCCCTCTGCTTGGCATCCAATTTCCGGGCAAAAGAACGCTGGGCAAATAATAAAGCCAGGATGACCCCGGCAAATGCGGAGAAAAGGACGGCGATCAGGATGGGTTGATCAAGCATGTTCCAGGAAGAACCGGATGATGTCGACGCGGGTGACGATCCCTAAGGGCAAGCGGTATTTATCAACGATGAGGATGCATCCAAGTTTAGAATGGACCATGGGCTTCATGGCATCTTCGAGCGTGTGATCGGGGGTCAAGAGGTATGGCTCCGGGATCATCACGTTCTTGAGGATGAACATGTCCA
>JAYVSG010000181.1:0-6827 GCA_043775535.1 Candidatus Omnitrophota bacterium | reverse complement strand
GCCTGATGGGGCGCCGTTTTCTTGATTTCAGGCGTTCGGAACCCATCACCCTGCCCAATGGCCGGTCCATCAAAATATCCTACATCAATCATCCGGGTGCGGTGATCATCGCCCCGTTCCTGGATAAAGACACCATTGTGTTCATGCGCCAGTTCCGTCCGGCCCTGAAGAAATATATTTATGAGCTTCCGGCTGGTACCTTGGACCCCAATGAATCCTTGCTCACCTGCGCCAAACGGGAATTGATCGAGGAAACAGGCCTACGCACAAAGAAGATCAAGAAGCTTGGCCAGATCTATCCGGTGCCGGGCTACTCGACGGAGATCATCCATATTTTCAAGGCGGAACAATTGACCCAGGGTGAAGCAGAGCCGGAAGTGTATGAAGTGATCGAGAATATCCCCATGACCCGGGTCCAGGTGAAGAAAATGTTCAAAGAAGGGAAGCTCATGGACGCCAAGAGCATTTGTGCCTTGGCTTTTTGCGGATGGCTCTGATGCCCAAACAAAATACCTTCCTTAAGAATTACGGTTTTTCCCTCATGCTGCTTGCGGCGATCGCGGCCGGATCCCTGCTCGGTTTCATCTTGAAAAAAGATGCCGTCATTCTCAAACCTTTCGGTGATGTTTTCCTTAACCTGCTTTTTACGGCGGTAGTGCCGCTCGTGTTCTTTTCATTATCTTCCGCGGTCGCCGCCATGTCCGACCTCAAAAGATTAAGCAAGATCCTCATCTGGATGCTCATCGTATTCGTGGTGACGGGCATCATTGCCTGCGGCTTCATGATCGTGGCGGTCAAGCTCTATCCGCCGGCGGAGGGGGTGACGCTGAGCCTGCCTGCGCATGTGGAAACTAAAAGCCTCAATATGGGAGAGACCATCATCAAGGCCTTCACCGTCGGTGATTTTGTCGAACTCCTCTCCAAGAAGAACATGCTGGCCCTGATCGTCTTTTCCTTGTTGTTCGGGATCGCGGCATCAGCGGTGGGCGCACGGGCCCGGGTCTTTGTGGATTTCCTGGTGGCGGGGAACCTCGTCATGGAAAAGGTCATTTCCTACATCATGCTTTATGCGCCGATCGGTTTGGGGGCATATTTCGCCTATCTGGTCGGGGTGTTCGGGCCGGAACTCTTGGGGACCTATGTCCGTTCCATGGTGCTGTATTATCCGATGGCATTCTTTTATTTTTTCTTCGCCTTCACTGTTTATGCCTATTTTGCCGGCGGCGTCTGGGGTATCAAGGCGTTCTGGAAGAACATCATGCCGGTCGCCCTGACATCATGGGGTACGGGAAGCAGTATTGCCTCCATCCCTGCCAACATGGAAGCGGCCAAACGCATCGGTATCCCTAAGGATGTGCGTGAGGTGGTCATTCCCATCGGCGGTGCGACCCTGCATTTGGAAGGGTCCTGTTTGTCCGCAATACTCAAGATCGCCTTGTTGTTCGGTTTATTCCACATGCCTTTTGAAGGGGCAGGTACCATTGCGACCGCTATCGGCATTGCCTTGCTCAGCGGCACGGTCATGAGCGGTATTCCCGGCGGAGGTTTCCTGGGGGAGTTATTGATCGTCACCATGTACGGGTTCCCGATCGAAGCATTGCCGATCATCACCATGATCGGTACGCTCGTCGACCCGCCGGCCACCATGGTCAATGCGACAGGGGACAGCATTTGCTGCATGGTTACCGCGCGCGTCCTTTATGGCAAGGATTGGGCCCGGCAGGCCGATGTTTGAGCGCCTGACATGCGTCGGCATACTGGTGCTGCTGGCAGGCTGCGCGGCAGCAGTGCCGCCGGTGCTCGACACCTTGGGACCTTCCCACCAACAAGCTGTCCTTGTCCGATCAGATCATCGCCGCCAGACGCACGCCTCCTTGACCTTGTGGGAAAAGCACAACAGCTCCTGGCAGCGGACCTATCAGGTCGTGCCCGCCATGCTTGGACGGACAGGTCTGGCCAGTCCTGGTGAAAAGAAGGAAGGGGACGGGCATACACCTTCAGGCGTATACGATCTGCGTACGGCGTTTGGGTATTATCCCGCCCTGGCCACCGGGCTTGACTATCGCCAAGCAGGTCCTGAAGACCTGTGGGTGGATGATGCCGCAGCTCCTGAGTATAATCAATGGGTGAAGTCTCCCGCGCGTGCAGCCTCATTTGAGAAACTCAGGAGGGATGATCATTTATATGAAATAGCTACTGTTATCGAGTACAATACCGCTCCGACCGTCCCTGGGGCGGGAAGTGCCATCTTCATGCACATTTGGCGGCGTTATGACCATCCCACCTCTGGTTGTGTGGCGTTATCGGAGCGCCACTTAAGGCGCATTTTAAAGATTTTGGACAAGTCAAAAGAGCCGGTGATCATCTTGGAGGAAGGCCATGGACACAGAAGAGGCATCAGCAAAACTTCCGGAGCTTCTTAATACCATTGGAATGGCATCCGGTTCCGGCGGGATCAATTGGCCCAATCTGATGGGCGGTATTATTTTCGGGACCATCGGCATGGTTGCCTTCATGTACGGCAAGAAGGAAAAGGCGGCCAAACCCTTCTGCATCGGGATCGCCCTTATGGCCTATCCGTATTTTATTCCCAACACATTCTTGGTATATTTGATCGGCGCGGTATTGACCGCCGCTTTATACTTTTGGAAGGACTGATCCATGCGGGTTCTGGTTGTTGAGGACGAAGAGAAGATATCCAAATTCATCAAGCGCGGCCTGAAAGAAGAAGGCTACGCCGTGGATACGGCTGCCGATGGGGAAGAAGGTCATTTCCTGGCGACGACCAATGAATACGATCTGGTCATCCTTGATCTCATGCTCCCCAAATTGGGAGGCATGGAATTGTGCCGCAAGCTGCGGAGTCAAGAGATCAACGTGCCCATCCTGATGTTAAGTGCAAAAGATTCCGTTAAGGACAAGGTCAAGGGCCTGGATTGCGGGGCGGATGATTATTTAGCCAAGCCTTTCGCTTTTGAAGAATTGATGGCCCGCACCCGGGTTCTTTTGCGTAAGAAAGATTCCAGCGTTCCCACGCAATTAAAGGTGGGGGACCTGGTGATGGACCTTCTGGAGCATAAGGTCAGCCGTGCTGGTCGGGAGATCCCTTTGACCGTCAAGGAATATGCGCTCTTGGAGTACCTGATGCGCAATGCCGGTACCATTATCACCCGTACAATGATATCCGAACATGTCTGGGACATCCATTTCGACACCTTCACCAATGTCATTGATGTGTATATTAATTACCTGCGCAACAAGGTCGACAGTGGGGCCAAGGTCAAGATGATCCAGACCGTGCGCGGCAAAGGGTATTTGCTCAAGAAATAAAATATGCTGTTCGTCTCCGTCCGTTCCCGTCTCATCCTCTGGCAGATGCTCATCCTTTCCATAACCCTATTCCTTTTTGGGATGGTGCTGTACCACAATTTCAGTCATAAATTAAAGAGCGACATGGATGGTCTCTTGCGTTCAAGGGCAGAGGGGATCGCGGCTTCCATCGATACCTATTGGGAAACCGAGCGCCTGGAGGCTGACAAGAACGCCCAGCCGTCCCTATTCAGGAAACAGGACAACATCAATTTCCTTAAGATCGCCCGCCGTTGGGTGGACGAAAAGAACATGGATCCGGCGCTCATCAATTTTTCCGTCCATATCTTTGATGCCTATGGCCGGCCCGTCGCCTCGTCCAAGGACATCCCCACCCCGGCCTTGCCTGAGAAGGTTTTCAAGGAGATGCTTCATGGCAAGGGACAGTATGGCAGCATGAAGGTCGACATGCCGCCGGGAAAGGCTGTTTCGCTCAGGACCTTTACCGTCCCGGTGATCGAGAATAGGGAGCTTGCGTATGTCGTTCAGGTCGCAAGTCCTTTGCGGGATATGTATACAGCCTTGCAAAGCTTAAGTTTGCTCCTGCTGCTGTTTTTGCCGCTGACCGTCTTATTGACGGGGATCAGCGGAGCGTTCTTGGCAAAGGTGGCCTTACGGCCTGTGCACCAGATGATCGGGACCATCCATCAGATCACGGCGGAAAATTTGAGGCTGCGTGTTGATGTGCCGAGGTCCCGGGATGAGATCAGCTCCTTGGCAGTTACCTTCAATGAGATGATCATGCGCCTGGATGATTCCTTCACGTCCCGCAGGCAATTCATGGAAGACATTTCCCATGAATTAAAAACACCGTTGGCGGTCTTGAAAGGGGAGTTGGAGGTCACGCTCAAGAAGGTACGGTCTGCCGGGGAATATGAGGACATCCTGCAGAGCAATCTTGAGGAGATCAACAGATTGGTCAGGATCGTCGAAAATCTTCTGGTCCTGGCAAAATTTGATGCAGAGACCTTGGACCTTGAGCCCAAGCTTTTTGATCCAAATGTCCTGGCCCGGGAGGTCTTGGAAGATATGCGTGTCCTGGCCCATCAGAAACAGATCAGCCTGGACCTGCATGAAGGGCAGCCCGTGTCCCTGTTCGCGGATCTCGGACAGATCAGGCGCGTGCTGTTGAATCTTTTGGATAATGCGCTCAAATACACCCCAGAAAATGGTAAGGTGTCCGTATCGATCTGGCAGGAGGGCGGTCAGATCAAGATGGAAGTGGCTGACAATGGCATCGGCATTCCAGCGGAAGACCTGCCGCGTGTATTTGACCGTTTCTACAGGGTGGAGCAGTCCCGCCACCGGGGTGGTTTCGGCCTTGGTTTAAGTATTGCGCAATCGATCGTCCAGGCCCATAAAGGCCGGATCGATGTTAAGTCCGCACCGCGTGAAGGAACGTCCTTCCTCGTTTCTCTTCCTGCCGTCGATCCTTAGAAATATTTAATTCTCTTCTAATCCTGGTCTAATCTCCTTTTCTTTATAGTAGCTCCAACGAAAGGAGGGGATATGCAAAAAATATATGCAATGCTGATGGCTGTTGCGCTGTGTGCGGTCATGGCCGGTTTGAGCTTCGCCCAAGGTGCTCCGTCACCGGTGCAGTCCAATTCAATGGTTTCATCGACGTCTGATGCGAAGATGCATAAGGCAGCCAAGGTCAAGAAGTTCAAGAAAACGGTCGAAAAGACGCATAAAACAAAGAAAACCACCAAGAACCACGACAAAAAAGAAGAGAAAGCGAGCTTATAATGAGAAAAGTATTCTATGTCCTGTCTGTTTTTGCTTGTGTTTCTTCCCTGGCTTTTGCCGACCAGGCTGTTGCTCCTGCCGCCAAAGCTCCCGCAGCGGCAGCGCATGTGATGGCCAGCATGCCTGAGAAGATAGAGACCGGAAAGGTCCAGTCTGTTTCTGTGGCAGATGCTGCCAAAGGTGTTAAGTCTGAGATCGTCCTGGTCGATGCCAACGGCAAGACGGACACCATACTCATCAAGGGTAACACCACCTTGTATGGGGCTGATGCCAAGGCGGTCATGTTGGAAAAGATCACGGCCGGCAGCATGGTCAGTGTGATGTACAAGGTAAGCCCTGAAGGCGTCAAAGAAGCCAAGTCGATCAAGGTCGTTTCTTAAGCATTTATTCTTGTTGGGCCCAAGGACCCCCGTCATTTAGAGGGGGTCTTTTTTTTGGTGCAGGCCATTGTAAAAATGCTATAATACGGTTTCATTTTCAGGGCATATTCAACGAGGAGTGTTTTATGGGCAAGACCATGTTTGAGAAAATCTGGGGTGACCATCTGGTGCGTGAATCACAGGGGGACACCTCTATTATCTATATAGACCTGCATTTGGTGCATGAGGTGACCAGTCCCCAGGCTTTTGCCGCCTTGCGCGAGACCCGGCGTCAGGTGCGCCGTCCGCACAATACCTTTGCGACCATGGACCACAATGTGTCCACGCGCACCAAGGATATCAACAAGGTCGAGGCGACCTCCCGTACGCAGATGGATACTTTGTCCAAGAATTGTGCAGATTTCGGTGTGAAATTGTATGATTTTACAAGCGACGACCAGGGTGTCGTGCATGTCATCGGACCGGAGCAGGGGCTGACCTTGCCCGGCATGACCATTGTCTGCGGGGATTCCCATACGGCTACCCACGGTGCTTTCGGGGCCCTGGCCTTCGGTATCGGCACTTCGGAAGTCGAGCATGTCTTGGCCACCCAGACCTTGCAGCAGAATCTGCCTAAGACGATGCAGATCAATATCGATGGGAGACTGTCCGATAAGGTCACGGCCAAGGACATCATTCTGTATATTATCGGCCAGATCGGAACGGCCGGCGGCACAGGCTATGTCATCGAATATGCCGGGTCAGCCATCCGGGCATTGTCCATGGAAGGCCGGATGACCATTTGCAATATGTCGATCGAAGCGGGTGCCCGTGCCGGCATGATCGCTCCCGACGATGTTACCTTTAATTATGTCAAAGGCCGTGATTTTGCCCCCAAGGGTGCGGACTGGGACAAGGCTGTGTCATATTGGAAAACCTTGCCCAGCGACAATGGCGCTAAATTCGACTATGTGCTTAACATCAAGGCAGAAGACATCAAGCCGCAGGTGACCTGGGGGACAAGTCCCGGTCAGGTCACGTCCATCGACGGTGTTGTGCCTGACCCGGAAAGTTTTACCAATCCGGTCGACCGCACGGCGGCCCGCAATGCCCTGGCCTATATGGACCTTAAGCCCGGCACCAAGATAAGCGACATCGTGATCGACAAGGTCTTCATCGGCTCCTGCACCAACGGCCGCATCGAAGACCTGCGTGCGGCAGCCAAGATCGTGGAAGGCCGTAAGGTCGCCTCGACCGTGATCGCGATCGTGGTTCCCGGTTCAGGCCGCGTGCGTGCCCAAGCCCAGAAAGAGGGCTTGGATAAGATATTCACTGCTGCCGGTCTGGAAT
>JAYVSG010000180.1:0-5562 GCA_043775535.1 Candidatus Omnitrophota bacterium | reverse complement strand
TACAACTCCAGCACAAGCCACTGGCTCTAATTCAGCCACAGGAGTTAATACGCCACTTCGCCCAACCTGAACCAAAATATTATTGATTATTGTTTCTGCCTTATAGGCTGGAAACTTATACGCTACAGCCCAACGAGGGCTCTTAACAGTTTCCCCAAGCATTTCTTGTAAATTAAAATCATTAACCTTTATAACAACACCGTCAATATCGTAATCAAGTTCATTTCTAGAAGTAGCCCAGTGTTCACAAAAACTCATGATCTCATTGAAACCTGAACATAGTTTTCTGTGTGAATTTACAGGAAATCCCCATTCCTTCATCTTCTCCAGAAAATCCCATTGAGTATTTAAGAAAGTAACATTATCCATATGCCCAATAGAATGAACAAAAAACCTCAGATGCCTTTCTTTAGCAAGATTGCTATCTAATAACTTCAGAGTGCCGCTGGCCAGATTCCTGGGATTGGCAAGAATAGGCTCCTCTTTCTTCTTTCGGCATTCATTTAGAAGTTCAAAATCTTTCCTGCTTATGTATACCTCTCCTCTAATCTCAATAGCTCCGTGACTGTTCGGCAGTCTAAGACGCAGTGGGATTTGCCGAATCGTCCTAACATTATTACTAACATCTTCACCCTCAATACCATCCCCTCTTGTAGCCGCCGCATTAAGAACGCCATTCATATATGTTAATGAGCAACTGACACCATCAATCTTGAGTTCGGCGGTCAATTGAAGATCACGATTAGGCAGATTCTTAATTATTCTTTCATACCACTCTCTTAATTCTTCCTTGTTATAGGTATTTTCCAAAGATAGCATTCTCTTCCCGTGTGTAATCTTCTCCAAACTACTTGTGATTTTCTTTGGTATACGTTGTGATGGTGAAAAAAGGACTTTGAAATTCGGAAAATCTCTTTCTAAATCCAATAACTCTCGCATTAAAGCATCATATTGAAAATCATCAATAATGGCTTTATCAAGCGTGTAATAGCTATAATTGTAGCTGTCTAAGAGATGTGATAATTCATCTATGCGTCTTTTAGCTTCTCGCTGTTCCATATTAATAGATAACCTCAAAATCCGTGAATTGGCTCGGGGCATCCAGCCAATCGATGTCCTTGGAAGCGATCTTCCTTTCGAATTGTTCATCCAATTTATGGATGAGATCGTCGAGCCGTTCGCGGGAGCCTTCAGCCATCATTTCGACACGGCCGTCCGACAGGTTCTTGACCCAGCCTGAGACCTTTAATTCACGTGCGAATTTTTGGGTGGTGTAACGGAAGCCGACACCTTGGACGGTGCCTGAGAAGAATACATGGGATCGAACCATATATGATGTGTGGACCAAAATTAAAAAAGTCGGGAAGGCGGGATTTGAACCCACGACCTCTTCGTCCCGAACGAAGCGCGCTAGCCACCTGCGCTACTTCCCGAAATTACCTTAGAATAATAAGAACAACCTACGGAAAGATTTCGGGAGATGTGCAATCTTCCTTAATTTCTTCTAGAAAAGATTGCCTTCCGATGGCAAAGAATACTTACCTTCCCCAGATCCCTTACTACTCACGCAAAACAAAAGACTTCTTAAACAGGGCGCTATTCTAACATCCCCCGGGACATTCGTCAATCCGTTCAACCTCGGGACTTTAAAATATATTTGGCCAGGATATCAGTCTCAATATTGATGGGATCGCCCTTTTTCTTGGCACCCAGATTGGTGACTTTCAGAGTGTATGGGATCAAATAGACGCTCAGAGTCCCTTGGCCCAGCTTGCCCACGGTCAGGCTGATGCCATCCAGGGTCACCGAACCCTTGGTGACGAGGAATTTGCTGATGGCGTTAGACACCGTGATGGTCATGGCCACCCAGTTGGGTTTATTCTCAATGGATTTGATGGTCCCCACCTCATCCACATGGCCGGTAACAAAATGGCCGCCAAAACGGCTGTCGGCCTTCAAGGCCAATTCCAAATTGACCCCGCTGCCGGTTTCAACCACCCTCAAGGAAGTCTTTTCAATGGTCTCCTTCATCAGGTCAAAAGAAATGACCGTACCCTTACGGGCAGTGGCGGTCAAACAAACACCATTGATGGCCACACTGTCCCCCAGCTTGATCGACCGGGCCAAGGACTTGGCGTCCACATCAAGCACAATCAGGTTCTTCTGGCGGCGGATGGCTTTAATGATTCCCAATTGCTCAATGATGCCGGTGAACATCAGATATATCCCTCAATGTAAATGTCGCCGCCGATATTGCCCGCACTGATCTCTTTCAACACAACAGCGCCCGCCAATTTTGGGATGCGCAGGCCTTGGATAGAACTTAAGCCTTCACCTAATATTTTCGGGGCCATATAGATCACCATCTTATCGACGATCTTATTGGTCAGGGCATTGCCGATGACCTGCGCCCCGCCTTCGATGAGCACGGACGATACCTGCTGCTTTCCTAAATAGGACATCACCCATTTGAGATCGATCTTGCCGCCCTTTAATGGCGCCTGAACGATCGTAGCGTTCAATTTCTTCTTTGTCTTTGAGGCGGTGAAAATGAGCACATCTTCGGGTTTTGCATCTTTGAACAATCTGGCCTTGGCCGGCGTGCGCAGATGCGTATCTAGGATGACCTTCTTCAGGTCCTTGCCTTCCGTCGTCAACAGCGGATCATCCTTGAGCACGGTATTGACCCCGACCACGATGGCATCAAAACCGAAACGCATATCACGCGCATATTCGCGGGCTTCCACGGAGGTGATCCATTTGGATTCGCCGCTTGAAGCAGCGATCTTGCCGTCCAGGGTCTGGGCGGTCTTAGCGGTCACGAACGGACGTCCGGTCGTTATATGTTTATTGAATGCTTCATTCAGGCGTGTTAATTCCGGACCGGATAAACCGACCGCAACCGTGATCCCCGCCTTCTGCAAAAGCTTGATGGACCGACCGTTCATGCGCGGGTTGGGGTCGAGTGCTCCGACGAAGACACGTTTGATCCCGGCCCTGATGATGGCGTCGGTGCATGGCGGTGTACGGCCAAAATGGGAACAGGGTTCGAGCGTTACATACAGGTCCGCACCCTTGACTTTCAGACCGGCCTTGGCAATGGCAGAAGCCTCGGCATGCGCGCCTCCGCAGAAAGCATGGAAACCTTCGGCAATGACCTTGCCGTCCTTGACCAAGACAGCGCCGACCATGGGATTGGGCGAAACCCTCCCCCATCCATGAAGCGCCAATTCATGCGCCTGTTGCATGTATAAAATAGGGGACGGAGCCCTATTTCTTGATGGGGTGTTCATAAATTCGAAATAGGGCTCCGTCCCCTATTTTCCACAGTTTGCTTCATTTCTTCTACGGTTTCGTAGAAGATGGTGGCTTTGCCTACCCAGGTGTAGGTTTTGGCTGCGCCGTGGGCGTCGGAACCGCCGGTTAAGAACAATTTGTGTTTGCGTCCCAGTTTCTCGTAGAACGTGGTGACCGTGGGCAGGCAATTGGGATAATAAACTTCCAGCCCGTCGAGTCCGGCCTTGGCCATGCGCGAGATCAGTTCATCTTTCTGGGTGAGCATGGGATGGGCCATAACCGCCAGACCGCCGCTTTGGTGGATCAGGTCAATGGCTTCAAAAGGCGTCTGCTCGAACTTGGGCGCCCAGCCGGGCATGCCTTCGCTCAAGTACTTATCGAAAGCCCCGCGCATATTGGTGATCCATCCCTTTTGCAGCATCACCGCAGCCAGATGAGGTCGCCCAACGGCACGGGACTTGGTCAGGGCACAGACTTCCTCGATCTCGATATTATCGATGCCGACCGTCTTCAAATTGCTGATCATCTGTTTCATACGGGCCATACGTCCGTCGAGGAAGACCTGGCATTTCTCGGCCAGCGGCCCCTTGTTCTGGTCGACAAAATACCCCAGGATATGGACGTCCTTGCCTTCGAACATGGATGAAAGCTCAACACCGGGGACCACTTCGAGGCCATGCGACTCTGCCGCAGCGATGGTCGGATTGATACCGTCCAATACATCATGGTCGGTGATGGCAATAGCGGAAAGCCCCTTCTGCACAGCCTGGGCAACTACCTCCTCAGGGGAAGATGTGCTGTCGGAATAATAGGTGTGGATGTGCAGATCGGCAAAGCGTTGCATGTTTAGTTTTGCGGTTCTACGATCTCTTTTTTATGGATCTTATCGAGGATGCCGTTGACGAATTTGCTGGATTCCATGTCGCCGTATTTCTTGGCAAGCTCAACCGCTTCGTTGATGGCGACCTTGGGTGGGATGTCGGTCGAATATTGCAGTTCAAAAAGGCCCAGGCGCATGACATTGCGGTCGATAACGGCCATGCGTTTCAATTGCCAGTTGGTGGCGTATTCAGAGATCTTCTCATCAATGGCGGTGATCTTTCCACCGACGCCATTGGCCAGGAGGGCGGCATAGGTGATGATCTCGGTGTCCTTGATATCTTTCGTATCATCGGACTTCCAATAGTCCTCCAGCACAGCATCCAAAGGACGCTTGGTGATGTCGAACTGGTACAGGATCTTAAGCGCGTGTTCCCGCGCGATGGTACGGCGTCTCATAGGGTAAGTGTACCACGTATTATCTGATCTGTTTTAAAAGAGCGGCCATTTCAAGCGCAGCCAGGGCGCAATCACGTCCCTTATTGGTCCCGCCCTTGTCCTGGGCGCGTTTCTGCGCCTGGTCTATCGTATCGGTGGTCAGGACACCCATGATAACAGGCTTTCCCGTGGATAAAGACACTTCCATCATGCCACGGCTGGTCTCATTGGCCACCGTCTCAAAATGGTAGGTGTCCCCGCGGATCACCGCACCAAGGCAAATGATCACATCCACATTCTTTTTCTGCGCCAATTTCAAGGCGGCCACGGGTATCTCAAAAGCTCCCGGCACCCACACCGTCGTGATCTGCTGCTCCAAAAGGCCGGCACGCTTGAGCTCCATCCAGCAGGCATTCAGCAAGGCTTTGGAAATGAAGTCATTGAATCGCGACGCCACAATGGCGATATTGACCTTGGGAGAAACTGCCTTGGCCGCCGCTTTCGCTGGGGCCTTCTTAATGGACTTCTTTGCTTTGACCACTACCCTGCCTTTATAAGATATGACCTAACTTATCCTTCTTGGTCTTCAAATAATTCTCGTTCTTGGGATTGTGCGCGATCTTGATGGGCACACGCTCGACCACGGTCAAACCATAACCTTCCAAACCGACGATCTTGCGGGGGTTATTGGTCAACAAACGGATCTGTTTGACCCCAAGGTCGACCAAGATCTGGGCGCCGATGCCGTAATCACGCAGGTCCGCCGGGAAACCCAGGGCCTGATTAGCCTCGACGGTGTCCATACCGCCGTCTTGCAAATTGTATGCCTTCAATTTATTGACCAGCCCGATACCGCGGCCTTCATGCTGGCGGATGTACAACAAAACCCCGCTGCCGGCCTGTTCGATGGCCTTCATGGCGGCCTTCAACTGTCCATTGCAATCACAGCGCATGGAACCAAAGACATCACCGGTCAGGCATTCCGACTGGGCACGCACCAATACAGGC
>JAYVSG010000179.1:0-20710 GCA_043775535.1 Candidatus Omnitrophota bacterium | reverse complement strand
GTGACCTCCAATGGGTCATGCTGTCCGGAGATCGCCGGGGATGCGGCCTTGGCCGTTGATCCTTTGGATGCGGACGCCATTGCCCACGCCATTGCGTCCATTCTTGGGGACCCTGTGCTAAAAGCGGGCCTACAGGTCCGGGCTTTGCGGCGCGCCGAGGATTTCTCATTCATGAGGACCGCCCGGGAAACCCTCAATATTTACCAAAAGGTGCATAATGAACACCATCGTTGAACGCATGGCGAACACCATGAACAGCTTCCTCTCGAAGCCGCCAGGCTGGAAGGACACCCTTGTCCTGGTCCTGTTCACCATCCTGATCACCATCAATCCATATTATTTGAATGACCGCATCAATATCTTTGAACTGGGACTGTATCTGCCCGGCATCAATGCGCTGCAGCATGGGCTTGTGCCGTACAGGGACTTCTTTCACCTGCGTGGACCGCTGGAATTGTATGTCCCGGCCTGGCTGATGAGCATGTTCGGTACACATACGCAGGTCCTGTGTGCGTATTTCTTTTTCGGCAATGTGCTGTGCCTGGTCCTGCTTGTCCTGATCGCGAAAGAATTCATCCGTTCACGCTATATCTTGTACATGATGGTCCCACCCATCATTGCCCGCACCTACCCGAGGGTCACCTACATGATCTGGGGAGGGATGCGGTATGCCTTGGGGTTGATCGCCGTGTACTGCCTTTTCAGGTTCTTGAAGACCCGGCGTTTGCCATGGATCATTGCAACAGGCCTGACCACCGCCCTGGCCGCCTTGGTCAGCATCGAGATGGGCGTCTATGCCGCCGCTGCCGTCGTTGTGTGTTTGATCGCCGGTTGGGTGAACCGTTCTTTACCGAGGATGGAAGCGCTGCGGGCCTTGGCCTTTTTCATCGCTGCGGGCGTGATCGGGGTATTGCCCTGGGTCGTTTATAGCATCCAGCAGGGGGCTTTCCTTCCATACCTGGATGCGGTTTGGACCATTGTTACGCGCATGCAGGTGATCATCGATCCTCATTTGGTCTCGGTCTATCCAAGAAATTTCCCTGAAGCCGTCGCCGCCATGGTCAACCCGGCCAGCATCAATTTCAAGCACATGACCCCGTCCTATGTATACCTTATGCTGTTGGGTTATTTGATCGTCCGCTGGCAGAAGGGCAAATGGGGTACGACTGAACTCATGCTTTTGGCGCTGGGTATTTACGGCTTTATCATGTACAACACGGGCTTCCGCGGGCTTTGGGCATCGCAATTCGAGATGGCCCTCATGCCGGAGAAACTCCTTTATTTTTTCTTCATTGAATCTGCAGTGCTATGGCTGTGGAACAGGAAGGGGATGGCCCCACGTTGGCAGAAGAATGCCGTCATTGTCCTTGTCGCGGCCTTGTTCATCCTGTCCGTCGTCGGTGCTTGGGCACGCTACAACAAGCGTTTTTGGGCGGCGCAGTATGCCGGAAAGATATTGGCCGGCAAAAGCATTGAACCGATCAAACGCAGGGACAAGAATGAGGTGTATGAACAACTGACCATCCCGAGGGCCAGAGGTATTTGGGTGCCCAAGGACCAGGCCAAGGAACTGCACGCGCTTGATGCATTCATCCGTCAGACGGACAAGGATGATGTGTTCTTGATGTTCCCGGAAATGGGCATGTACCATTTTCTTTTTGACCGGCCGTTCGCGGGGCGTTTTCCGCTGACCACCTTTGCGTGGTTCAATGAGCGGTGGTTCGAGGAATATATGGCGGACCTGGGCTCTTCGAACATCAAATATGTGGTCATCCAAAAGAAATTGCCCGACGACTGGTATGCCGTGTATTGGGGGTATCCACCCAGTGAGGCCAAGCACGCCGCCATGATGGATCTTGTCGAGAAGAACTATGTGCTGACGGCGGAGACTGAAGGCAATTGGATATATAGGAGGAAATGATGGCAGGTTCTGGAAAGATCCTTTGGTATTTGATGAACCTGCGTAATCTGTGCATTGCCTGTGTGCGCATTTTTGTGTATTGCCTCACGCATCCCAGGAAAGCGGGGGTCCTTTTCTTTTCCTTTTTTTCGACCATCAATGAGTTCTACCAGGTATCGCATGGCCGCCTCTACAATTGGGAAAGAACGCAGTTCTTCCAGAAGATGCGGGAGGCCAGGGTGTTCGGCCGCTGCAATGCTTTTAACATGGAGTCCGTGGTCACCCGCATCGGTGAGACCCAGATCCTCTCCGCGTTGGTGGCCTATGTGAAGCCCAGGACCATATTTGAGATCGGAACTTATAACGGGTTTACCACGCTCCATTTTGCTTATAATACGCCGGAGGATGCCACCATCTATACATTGGACCTGCCGCCGGATTATGAGATCACACCCAAGGACGGCAAGGTGTCCTATGATGACTTGCTGGTCATAGAACTGAGCAAACAGAACATTGACCGCCGCTTTTACAAAAAGGACCCGCACGGCCGTAAGATCAAGGACCTCTTCGGGGATTCACAGACATTTGATTACAAACCTTACCACGGCAAGATGGACCTGGTCTTTATCGACGGGAACCATTCCTATGATTTCGTGAAGTTCGACACCGAGAATGCGTTCAAGATGCTTTCTCCGTCAGGGATCATTATTTGGCATGATTTTGATTACATCATCCACCGGGACGTGTTCCGTTACCTGAATGGGTTGGTCAAGACGCACAAGATCTATTCCATCCCCGGGAGCAGGTTCGCGGTCTACGGTAAGCAGTTGATATGAACAGGGCCAAGGGATCCATGCGATGAAGATCAGCGGCTTTACCATCGTTCGCAATGCCGTCAAGTACCGTTATCCGGTGCTGGCATCCATCCGTTCCATCCTGCCCATCTGCGATGAGTTCATCGTGAACGTCGGCGACAGCGAGGACGGCACCCTGGAGTTGATCCGCTCCATCAATGACCCCAAGGTCCGCATCATCCAGACGGTATGGGACATGGGCAAGGGTTCGGCTGTGCTTTCTGAGCAAACCAATGCCGCCTTGAAGCAATGCCGCGGGGATTGGGCGTTTTACGTGCAATCTGATGAGGTGATCCATGAGGCGGACCTGCCGTGCCTGGTCAAGGCCATGCGCCGGCACCTGGGAGATATTTCCGTCGACGCACTGCGTTTCAAGTGGCTGCATTTTTACGCGTCGTTCTGGCGTTACCGCATCGACATGGGCTGGTACCAGAAGCAGGACCGCATCGTGCGCAACAACGGTTCGGTCGAATCGTTCGGTGATGCCTTTGCGTTCCGGCGCATCGACGGCAAACCCCTGCAGAGCAGGCAGACAGGGTGCCTGCTGTACCATTACGGATGGGTCAACTCCGTTGAGGACATGCGCCGCCGGTCCGGCAACGCGGCTGCCATCGGTTATGGCGATGAAGCAAAGGTGCGTTCATTGAGCGCGGGTTACGGCGACCTGAACCGTTTCACGCCGTATTTCGGGAGCCATCCGTCCGTGATGCATTCCTTGATCGCCGGACATGGTTTAAGCCGGGATGACCGTCAGGACATCAGGCAGCGCCATTGGTACAATCCTTTGATGTGGCTTGGCGTGCGGTATAAGACTGGCCGCCGGGTCAAGACCAAGATCGATTGATCGAAAGGAAAAGCTGTGAGCAGACTTAAGAAAAGGATCATGAAAGCCCGGGGGTTGTTCAATTACGCCTCGTCGATCGTGCTCTTGCGTTACAGCACATGGCACCAGAATAATTTGAAGGCGTTCTTTGCACAGCAGAAGGTCGACCGCCTGCATGTGGGCTGCGGCAATGACGGCTTGCTCGACGGCTGGTGCAATGTGTTGTATGAGCGCAACCAACCTTACGGTGAGATCAGGCGCGTGAAGAATGCGCTGGCCCTTAATTATAATCTGTTGAAACCCTGGCCCTGGCCCGCCGGCTCTGTCGAATATGTCGCTGGTGCACATTTCATCGAACATCTGGAATTGGCCGATTGCCTGGGGTTCTGCAAGCAGGCACTCAAGGTCTTGAAGCCTGGCGGGTATATCCGTCTGAGCTGCCCGGATCTGGAGACCTACGCGCGCAATTATATTGAGAAGAACGAGGCTTTTTACAAGAACGAGGAGATCGTCAGGGCCTGTGTCACGAAGCTGGCGGCCACGCCGTCGCAGATCTTCGCGGCCAAGGCCTATGATTGTGCTGGTGCGCACAAATGGTTCCATGATTTTTCCTCGTTGAAAAGCGTGCTGGAGCGCAGCGGTTTTACAAATGTGCGCAAGGTGGGGCGTGTGGAAGGCCATGTGCCTGACCTGGACAAGATCGAACTCGCCCAGCGCGAGATCGAAACCGTTTATGTGGAGGCACAGAAACCAATATGAGCGGACCATTGAAACTGCATGTGGGCTGCGGCACCAACAAGATCCCCGGATGGGTCAACATCGACGCTGTGCAAGGCTGCCAGCCGGATCTGGTGCATGACCTTGGAAAGCCGTTGCCTTATGCAGCCCAGTCGGCAGATGAGCTCATGGCCCATGGAGTGCTGGAACATTTCGACAAGTACATGCGTTATTCCGTGATGGGCGATTGGGTGCGCGTGCTCAAGGTGGGCGGCACCATTGACTTGGCCATGCCGGATTTCAAGAAATTGCTCTTCAAGTTCTTTAAATTCCGTTTCGATGATTTCGTGGATACCATGTTCGGCGAGAACATGTGGGAGAACGAGGTCTATATCGGGCATTTCGGCAATCACAAATGGGGGTATTCCCAAGAATCCCTGGTCGAATTCGCAAAGCCCTTCGGGATCGAGACCATTGAGGTTAAGACCAAGGGGCTCAATATCCATTTCAAAGGCAAGAAGGTCCGGCATGTTCCCGAAGAGGAGATGGCCAAGTGGACCATCCATTCCCATAATAATAAATTCGGTTCCCATGGTCACCAATTGACGCTGACCCAGGTAAAGGCCAAGATCGATGAGTTCCACCAGCATCCTCATCATTAATCCGCACGGTATTGGCGACGTCCTGTTCACGACGCCGGTCGTCAGCAACCTGCGCCGTGCCTATCCTGACGCCCATATTGCCTATATCGGCAATCGCCGCACCGAAGGGTTCTTAAAGAACGATCCTAGGATCGACCAGGTATTGGTCTATGAGCGGGATGAATTCCATGCCCAACGCAAACACCCCATTGCGTATGCCCGTAAGTGGGCGGATTTTGCCCGGACCATCCGCGAAGGACGTTTCGATATCGTCTTCGACCTTTCTATGAACAATATGTTCGGCTTTGGGGCCTGGTTTTGCGGTATTCCCAAACGCATCGGGTATGATTATAAGGGGCGAGGCCGTTTCTTGACCCATAAATTCCCGCTGAAAGGCTATGAAGGCAGGCATGTCATCGACCATTACCTATCCCTGTTGGAAGGTGTGGGGGTGCCGGTCGTGGACAGGGCAATGCAATTTCCCATTACCCCTGCCGATGAGGCATGGGCCGGGGCTTGGCTTAAGGCAGAGGGGATCGACCCGGCAGCCAGGCCTGTCGCGGTGGTCCCGGGAGGGGGCGCCAGCTGGGGGAAGGCTGCAGGCAACAAGCGCTGGCCCGCCGGGAAATACGCCGGTTTAGTCGATAAAATTATTGCGGATTCACATGCCCCTGTTATACTGATGGGCGACAGCGGGGAGGCGCAATTATGCAAAGAAGTGGCCTCCCTGGTCCATTTTCCGCTACATTCTGCGGTTGGAAAGACCACCTTGGGACAAATGGCGGCATTGTTGAAGTTATGCCGCCTTGCCATTGTCAATGACGGTGGTCCCTTGCATGTGGCGGTCGCAGCGGGTACCAGAACGGTGAGTATTTTTGGTCCTGTGGATCCCGTGGTGTACGGGCCTTATCCGGCCCAGGCGCACACGGTGGTCACCAAGGGCCTGGCCTGCCAGCCCTGTTACAGGCGTTTCCGCATGTCCAGCTGCAGCCATTTGAGTTGTTTACAAGACCTGTCCGTCGAGGACGTATATAGAAAAGCCACAATAGAAAGGTAGAACGTATTTTATGAGCATTCCCTTCATTGATTTCAAAGAGCAGAACCGCATGATCCAAGGCGAGATCGATACAGGATTCAAGAAGGTGTTCGAGAAAGGTGATTACATCCTGGGCGAACAGGCCCAGATCTTTGAGAAGGCTTTTGCCGCATATTGCGAAGCCCAGTATGCCGTCGGTGTCAATTCCGGTACCGATGCTTTGTACCTGGCGCTTTTGGCCGCCGAGATCAAGGACGGGGATGAGGTCATTGTTCCCACGCACACCTTCATTGCCACCGCCCTCTGCGTTTCTTTTTGCCGTGCCAAGGCCGTGTTCGTGGACATTGAGCCCGACACCTACAACATCGATCCCAAGTCTTTCGAACGTGCCATCACGAAGAAGACCAAGGCGGTGATCCTTGTGCATATTTACGGCCAGCCTGCGAATATGGATGAAATATCAGCCATTGCCCATAAACACGGCATTAAGGTTGTTGAGGATGCCTGCCAGGCCCACGGGTCCCGTTTCAAGGGTCGGCGCGTCGGCTCCATCGGCGATGTGGCCTGTTTCTCGTTCTATCCGACCAAGAGTTTGGGCGCCTGCGGCGATGCGGGCATGATCGTCACCAGCAATAAGGCCATTTATGAAAAAGCCCTGATGCTGCGTGATTACGGCCGCCAGGGCCGTTATGAACACAAGATCAAGGGCACCAATTCCCGTCTGGACACCCTGCAGGCCGTCGTGCTCAATGCCAAATTGAAACATTTGGATGATTGGAACGGCATGCGCGCCCAGAAGGCCGCGTATTATGCTGAATTGTTGAAGGACGTTAAGGGTGTTATTACGCCCATTACCAAGTCTGACCGCACCCATGTCTTCCAAACCTATGCCGTGCGCGTTCCTAACCGGGACGCGGTGATGGAGAAGATGAAGGCCAAGGGTATCGGCGTGCTCATCCATTATCCCATTCCTTTGCATTTGCAGGAAGCGTACTCAGAACTTGGTTATAAGGCCGGGGCATTTCCTGTGTCCGAGGCTGTGGCCAAGGATGTTATGAGCCTGCCCATGTTCCCGCACATCACCAAGGAGCAGGTCGAAACCGTCGTCCAGGCGTTAAAGGAGTCTTTGTAATGGCTAAAGCCCCTGTATCTGTTGTGATCATCACCAAGAATGAAGAGAATAACATGCATCCGTGCCTGAAGAGCGTTGTGGATTGGGCGGATGAGATCGTGATCGTGGATGATGAAAGCAAGGACAAGACCGTTGAGATCTCAAAGGGGTATGGCGCAAAGATCTTCCACCGCAAGATGGACAATGAGGGCATCCACCGCAATTGGGCCTATGCACAGGCGAAGAACGAATGGGTCTTGAGCCTGGATGCGGATGAGATCGTCTCGCCGGAGCTGCGTGATGAGATCATCGCCACCATCCCTGGTACTAAATTCCACGCATTTGACATGCCGCTGCGCAACTTCATCGGTAAATACTGGGTCAAGCATTCGGGCTGGTACCCGGCCGGGAAACTGCGCATGTTCATGAAGAGCCGTTTCAAATATGAAGAGGTGGGTGTGCATCCGCGTGTTTTCCTCACCGGCGACACCGGGCATTTCACCAAGGACATCATCCACAAGGGATATCCGGACTTCGAACATTTTTTGCAAAGCCTGAACCGCCAGACCACGCTCGAAGCTGAGAAATGGATACAGACCAGTCGCCATATGTCCCTGGGCAAGGCCACCTGGCGCGCCGTGGACCGTTTTTTCCGGAGCTTCATCGGCAAGAAAGGTTACAAGGATGGTTTTGTCGGTTTTATGATCGCCTATTACGCGTCCATGTACCAGGTGATGTCTTATGCCAAGTACTGGGAGCGCAAGAACGGGATCAGGGAATAATGGCGGGTTTGCCGTTCGTTTTTTTGGACCGGGACGGGACCATCAATAAATTTCCCGGCAACGGCACCTATGTGACCAAGGTCAAGGATTTCCATTTCATCCCGGGCGCACGTGAAGGCATCCGGAGCTTAAGCGAAAGTGGGCACACGGTCTTTGTGATCTCGAACCAGGCCGGTGTAGGGCGGGGGGTATTTTCCGCCGACAAGCTTAGGCGTATCAACCGGAAACTCGTCAAGGGTGTGGAGGCGGCAGGCGGCAAGATCAAGGCCAGTTTTTACTGCACGCACAATTACGAAGCCAAATGCGATTGCCGCAAACCGGGCATAGGGCTTGTGAAGCAGGCCTTGAGGTCCGTCCACAAGGGCATGGCAGAAGCGAAGAAGGCATTCTTCGTCGGGGATACGGACAAGGATATTTTGACCGGGCATAAGGCCGGATGCACCACGATCTTCGTATTGACCGGACGGGATACTGTTCAATCCGTGAAGAAATGGTCCGTTCGACCGGACCATGTTGTTAAAAACCTCATCGAAGCCGCGGGGATCATACAGCATGCGCATACTCGTCATCCACGCAACAGCCGGCGCCGGGCATAAAAAAGCCGCCGAGGCCATCTACAACGGTTTGACCGCCGCACGCCACGACGCTACCTTGGTCGACGCGCTCGAATACACCAATCCTTTTTTCAAAGCCACCTATCCGACGACCTATGCCTTTTTGGTGACCCGGCTGCCCTATGTCTGGGCCGTGGCATTTGGGCTTCTGGACTTGCCTTTCCTGCAGCCTTTCGTACACCTGGCCCGCCGTTTGTATAACGGCTTCAATGCCGGACGCCTGCAGAAATTCATGGTCGAGCAGAAATTCGACTGCATTATCACCACCCAATTCCTTTCCGCTGAAGTTGCCGCGTACCTGAAGCGTTCGGGTAAGATCAAGTCCAAGGTCATCTGCGTGGTCACGGATTTCGACGTGCACCGCATCTGGGTGAACAAGGGCATTGACCATTATGCGGTGGCCAGCAAGTACACCAAGGACAAGATCATCCGTCTGGAGGTGCCTGAAGCGAATGTCACGATCACCGGCATCCCGACGGACGCGCAATTTGCCAAGAGCGTGGATGTGCCTGCGCTCAAACAGAAACTTGGGCTCCGCACCGACATGTTCACGATCCTGGTCGCCACCGGTTCTTTCGGCATGGGTCCCATCGAGGGGATCATCGAACAGCTCAAAGGTTACCAGCTCATGGTCGTCTGCGGGCATAATAAGGAATTGTTCAACCGTCTCAAGCCCGTGGCCAAGAGCAATGTCCACATCCTGGGGCTGGTCCATAATATGCATGAGCTCATGTCCGTTGCGGACGTGATGATCACCAAGCCCGGCGGGCTTTCCATTGCCGAGGCTCTGGTCAAGCACCTGCCCATGATCTTCTTCAGCGCCATCCCGGGACAGGAAACGAACAATGTCATGGTGCTCAGAAAATATGGTGCGGGCGAAGACCAGATGGCCATTGACCAGATCGCGCGCCGGATCGACGATTGGAACGCCTCGCCTGAACTGCTTGAGCGTGTGCGCGAGAATTTGGGCATCCTGGCCAAACCCGCTGCCGTGACGGATATCATTAAAATTGCATGTCCATAGCCCATGTGGTCTTTGACCTTCCTCTTGAAGGTCCGTTCGATTATTCCATCCCTGAACAATTGAGTTCCAAAGCGGTCCTCGGGGCTCGTGTGAAGGTCATGCTTGCGACTAAGGCGATGTCGGGTTTTATTGTCGCTGTCGCCCGCGAGGCGCAAGTGGCCAAGACGATCAAACCCATCAAGTCGGTCACGGGCAGGAACTTTGATGCGAGGGATCTGGCTTTCGCCAAGGCCTTTGCCGCGTACCATGGCTGTTCGCTGGGGGAGGCCTTGGGCACCATCACCCGGCACCGATCTTTCTCCCCAAATACCGCGGATATCCTTTCAAAACCTGCAGGCAGCAGCCACATCTATCATGTCCCTGACGGGAACTATGTGCCCGTTATAGGGAAGCTGACCGATGGGCGTCAGGACCATGCCATTATCGTGCCGGATTCCGCCGTGGCCAATAGCCTTGGGCTTCCTGTCGCCCAGCGGCCCTTCATCGGTCTGCGCTCCTCGATGTTCGAAGCCTTTGCGCACAAGAAATTGCTCGTCGTGGTCGACGAGGACAATCCTTCCTACAAGCAGGAACAAAGCCCCATGTATGAGACCCGCCAGGTGGTCTTGATGGCGCAGGCGGTATACGGTTTTGACGCCGCGTTCATCAGTACGAGTCCGTCGGTGGAATTGATGCATCTGGCCGGGGAGGGCATGCCGTACACCCAAATGCCTGGCGCGGCTTTAGCCAGGGCATCGGTGATCGATCTTGGGCAGTACAAATATTTGGACAAAGGCATACTGTCCCCGCCGGTCAGGAATGCCCTGGAGGCGAACATCAAGTCTGGCCTTAAGTCCCTGGTCATTTTGAACCGCCGGGGAACCTATGGCGTGACCCGTTGTGTGGATTGCAGCCATATCCTCAAATGCCCGCGCTGCGATGCTCCCATGGGTCAGGGCAGGGGGCAGAAACATCTGGTCTGCCGCATCTGTGCGCGACAGGAGGACCGGGTGCCGAACTGCCCCCAGTGCGGGAAGATGCATTGGAAGTCTTTTGGCATGGGTGTTGAGCAGCTGCAGAAGGAGCTCTGCGCTCTGTTCCCCACGGCCAGGATCGCCCATTTCGATAAAGATTCAAAAGAGCTGCCCGCGGGTTTTGACATTTTGATCGCCACCCAGGCCGTGCTGCGTTTCAGGCATAAATTGGCATTTCAGACCGTTGTGCTGGCGGATATCGACGGTGAATTGAACCGTGCGGACATGCGGTCCTCGTGCAAGGCCTGGGCCCTTGCCTGCCGCATGCGCCTGATGGGAGGGCAGATGCTTGTGCAGACGCGCAACCGCGACCACCATATGCTCAAGGCCCTCTCTGCCCACAATGACCGTTCGTTCTATGATGCGGAATTCGCGCTGCGCAAGGAATTGGGTTTCCCGCCCTTTGCCCATTGGGCCGCAGTGACGGCACGCGCCAAAATGGAAAGATCTGCGGAAAGCTTTGCCCAGGATGTGTATAATCAATTGTCCAGGGCGGAACATGAGGGTATTACGATCACAGCGCCGGAGCCGGATGTACCGGCGAAGGTCCGCGACCAGTACCGTTTCCGTGTCCTGCTCCAGGGCAATAATGTTGAAGAGTTGGCAGCCGCGGTCAAGGCAGGCCTAACGCAGGTCAAACGCAGGTCAGGAGCGCTGGTCACCCTGAACATCGACCCTTAATCCATGAAGATCATATTCTTTGGCAGCGACGAGTTCGCTGCTGTACATCTGGAACACCTGTTCGCCTCCCGCCATACGGTTGCCGCCTGCGTCACGCAGCCGGACACCCGCAAAGGCAGGGGCATGGCCGTGGCCCTTTCTCCCATCAAGGTCCTGGCTGAAGGCAAGGGCATTGAGTGCCTCCAGCCGGAGGGTCTGAAGAGTCCTGCCGTCGCTGTACAATTGAGATCGTTCGATGCGGATATATTCGTGGTGGTGGCCTACGGCAAATTATTGACCCAGGCCATCCTCGACATCCCGAAGGTTTTTTGCGTGAACGTGCATGGTTCGCTGCTGCCGCAATACCGCGGCGCGGCGCCTATCAATTGGGCCATCTTGAACGGCGACCGGGTGACCGGTGCCACCGTGCAGAAAATGGCCCTGGAACTGGATGCCGGGGACATCATCGCCCAAACACGTATCGATATCCTCCCTGAAATGACGGCGGATGTGTTGAAGGGGAGCATGGCCCAACAGGCTGCCGCGCTTTTGATCACAACCCTGGATGACATAGAAAAGGGCAGGCACAGCTTAACGCCCCAAGACCCTGCGCATGTCAGTTATGCGCCCAAATTGAACAAGGACATGGGGAGGATCGATTGGAATGATCCGGCAGATGTGATCTGCAACCAGGTGCGCGGCCTCAAGCCATGGCCGGGAGCGTACACGTCCTGCAACGGCAAGATGCTTAAGGTTTTGGAAGCCCAGGCGGAGCAAGGAAAAGGCGCGCCCGGAACGGTCATCGCTGTGGACAAAAAAACATTCACCGTGGCCTGCGGTCAGGGTGCGCTGGTGGTACTTTCCGTGCATCCCGAGGCAGGCAAGGCCATGCCGGCACGCAGTTTTGTGGATGGGTACAAGATCACCAACGGCCTTATTTTCTCATGAATCCCAAGATCCGCCTCCTGACCATATTTTCTTTTCTCTTCTTCATAGCGTATGCCGCCGTCGGCATTACCATGGCAGGGCATAAGCCGATCTGGCAGGATGAGATCTATTCCCAGAAGGTCAGCGTCGAGAAAAAGACCTATGTCGATATCCTTCAGGGAAAGATCGAAGAGGGGAATAATTCCCCGCTGTTCTATACCATCCAGAAGGTACTTTGCGATGCCTTCCGCTATCGTTTCCCCCACGAGCACAAAGGCCAGGACAGCATTTATGACCGCCACGCCCAGATCTTCCTGCGGCTGCCGTCCATTATCTTCATGTCCTTAGCCATGGTCACGGTCTTCGTTTTCTTTGTGCATTTTCAGGGATGGATGGCAGGCCTTTATGCCTCCTTATTGTTCAATTCATCCTTCATCCTATGGCAATATATGGCGGAAGCGCGGCCCTACGCATTATGGGTGTTCCTGACAGTGCTGCAGATCATCATGTCGTTCCGGGCAATGAACGCCGACAGGAAAGAGGATGTGCGGTCGTGGAAGGGGCTTGGCCTTGTCCATTTCCTTTTGTCTTTGACCAGTGTGTTCGGTACGGTCCAGGCCGTATTGGGTTCCGTGCTCATGTGGGTGGGAGGAAGGATGCGCACGCCCGGAAGATGGGCGGGCCTGCTGGCGCTGCCTTTGATCACAGGGCTCTTTTATTTTGCACATAGTCCGAAGTATGCATTCCATGTCCATGATTTCATTGGCCTGATCGAGATCAATGTTTCTTTTGAACGCCTTGCGGTGCTGGCCGCATATCCGCTCGTGTTTTTGGCCTATGCGCCCTGGCGTAAGGGCATATTCAGGACCGCGGAGAATCTGGTGTGGTTGTTCTTCGCCGGATTGCTTGCGGCAAGCGCACTGCTGATCGTTTATTATTCATTCCCGCATGCCATCAAGGCCCCTTTATTCAGGGTGGAAACGCGGTATTTCCTCAACCTCGCCCCTGTCAGCGCCCTGGCCGTGGCCTTCATTGCGGCCCGTTGTTTCAGGTGGCCGGTGCGCGGCTGGGGACGTTGGAACATGCATCTGGCCCTATGGGGACTTTTGGTTATTGAATCGTACCGCACGTATTTATTCTTATTCGGGTTCTTCCAATGGTAAGGCGTATCATACAGGCTCTTCTGACGGTGATCATATGCTTGCTGGTATGCTGGCGATTCCAGTACGGCAATGAGAAGGTGAAGTTCTATGTCCTGGACCATGAACGTGCGACACTGACCTTTATCGATCTTTTGGCCATGGCCGCCGAGCCGGGCATGTCGGACCGGGCGCGGATGGCAAGGTATACACACTATTTTCAGAACGTGGCGCTGTATTTTCCCAACGATGCGGACGGCCATGCCATGCTTGGCTTTTGTCAGGCCAAGACGGGCCGCCTGAACGAAGCGCTGGCGTCGTATCAAAGGGCTGCCCGACTCACCACCCATACGGCGGGCATCTACTATAATATGGGCGTGCTGTACCTGGCACGTAAGGATACGGAGCGGGCCGTGGCAAGTTTCCATAAAGTCTTGGATGTCCCCTTTCAGGAAAGCGTCCTCTTCCTGGTCAATTCAAAGATCTACATCGATATCCTGAGCACCGTATCGGAGAGGGTGATGGCGCAGGACCTGCAGATGACCTATGTCCTGAGCATCAAATTGGCACAGCTTGCGCCGCTGCGGAGCCCGAGCGACACATCCTTGCCCTCCGTGCGGATGTTCTAGGGATAAAACCTTGATTTAATGTTCCCTGAAAATGATTATGTGTTATAATTTTTCCCATGCCGCAATTACGTAAAGATCCGATCGTCAGCCGCTGGGTCATCATCGCCACTGAAAGGGCACGCCGTTCCGCTGCCTTTGTCGACCCGGTCAACAATCAAACCGACAAGAAAGACTGCCCGTTCTGCCACGACACCACTTCTGTTGAAGTCCATTCTTCCAACGGCGTCAGGGTTCTGAAGAGCGGAACGCCCTTCTTCAGCGACCAGGAACCTTTGACCATCCGCAATCAGGGCCTGTACCAGGTATGTCCTGCCTACGGGGCCCATGAAGTGGTCATTGAGACGCCGGAACATATCGCCAACATGGCGGACCTTTCCCTTTCCCAGATCCAGCATGTTTTTGAAACATACGCGCTGCGCATGCGCCACCACCAAAAAGACCAGTCGGTCAAATATGTCATTGCATATAAGAACTATGGTGTCGCTGCCGGCGGGCGCAGTATCGGCCACAGCCGTTCGCAGATCATGGCCGTTCCGGTGATGCCCATGCGCCTGCAGGATAAGGTCAACGGCTCCAAATTATATTTTGATTTCCACGAACGTTCGCTGTTCATAGACCTCATCCGCCAGGAAAAGAAGGAAAAGGAACGCATTGTGCTCGAGACGGCCAATTTCATTGCGTTCTGTCCATTTGCCGCGCGCTTTCCCTTCGAAGTCTGGATCATGCCCAAGAAACCCCATTGCGATTATGCCCAGAGCATCACCGGGCTTGAGGCCGAACTGGCCGGCGTGATGAAGACCCTATTGCAAAAGTACAAGGTCGGCTTGAATGACCCTGCGTATAATTTCGTGTTGCAGTCCGCGCCGTTCCAATTGGCGACGGAGGAATCCTATTGCTGGCACATCGAGCTGCTGCCTCGCTTGACCCGTATGGCGGGTTTCGAGCGCGGCACCGGTTTCTACATAAATCCTATCCCGCCGGAAATGACGGCGAAATTTTTGCGTGAGGTAAAGGTCTAATGTCACAAATGCGCCGGGACCCCATTGTCGGACGGTGGGTGGTCATGGACACCGACCACATCAAGGGGCCCAAGGATTTTCCCAAAGAGGACAATGCGCCGTTCAAGCGCTCGACCTGCCAGTTCTGCCCGGGCAAGGAACATTTCACCCCGCCGGAAGTCGACGCCCTGCGTCCCGCGGGGGATGCCAATTCCTCCGGATGGATGGTGCGCACCGTCCCTAATAAATTCCCTGCCCTGGTCCGTGAAGGCGACGTGGAGAAAGAAGCCCATGGCATGTGCGATGTGATGAGCGGCGTCGGGGCCCATGAAGTGGTGATCGAGACCCCGGACCACGACAAGAATTTGGCGGACTTGAGCCCTGAGGAAATGGGTTTTGTCCTGTCGCAGTATTTGAACCGTAGCCGCGAGCTTGCCCGCGACAAACGCCTCAAATATGTCAGCATTTTCAAGAATTTTGGTTCATCCGCCGGCGCCACCGTCGAGCATGCACACAGCCAGATCATCGCCCTTCCCATGGTCCCCAAGACCGTGCTGGAGGAATTGCGCGGCGCACAATCCTATTATGAACTCCAGAAACGCTGTGTGTTTTGTGACGTGATCGAGCAGGAATATAAGGACCGCGAGCGCATCGTCTGCGAGAATAAATCTTTCCTGGCCTTTTGTCCCTTTGCCCCGCGTTATGCCTTTGAGACCTGGATCACCCCCAAGGCGCACCAGGCATCATTCGCCGACCTGGGAGGGGGGGGCCTCAAGGACCTGTCTGCCCATTTGATCGAAGTGCTTGGACGCATGCGCAAGGCCTTGTCCAACCCGTCCTACAATTTTTATATCCATACGTCGCCCATTGACTATGCCCAGCCGGAGCAATACCACTGGCATATCGAGATCATCCCCAAGCTGACCCGCAGCATCGGTTTTGAGTGGGGCACCGGCCTGCACATTGTTCCGACCCCTCCCCAGGATGCTGCCCGTTCCTTAAGGGAAGCCTAAAAGGCCTCTTTTCCTAAGCTATTGATTTTCCAAGAAATTCTGCTATACTTTCCATAGTAAGGGTTTTGCACCGACGTAAATCCCGCCTTAGAAGCACCTAGCCGCTGCTGGCACATCTCCACCTCAACGACGAGACGATCACATCAACCTTAGAATAGTGAATGGGTGGTCTCTTTATGTGTGCTAGGCTTGTCCGTATCCTCGTCATCCTTACTTTCTTTATCCAAAGCCTTTCCGCGGCAGGACTTGTCCACGCCGCTCCCAATACCGTTCTAGGTCTTCCAGCCCCCGGCACCATTGTTGAATTAAGCCAACCCTATGTGCCCACCCTGATCAAGGGTCTGACCGTGCATCCGGAGAACCCGCTGATGTTCGACTTCTTGGTCGATACCGGCCACAGCAAGATGCAGGGGGAGGAGCTCAAGGCCGAAGGGCAGAAGCTCATCAAATATTTCCTCGCCTCATTGACCATTCCTGAGGATGATTTTTGGGTTAATCTCTCTCCCTATGAAAAAGACCGCATTGTCTCGGAAGGCATGGGACAGACCGACATGGGACGGGACCTGCTTGCCCAAGACTACATTTTGAAACAGCTCACCGCTTCCTTAATATATCCCGAGAAAGAACTGGGCAAGAGTTTTTGGGACAAGGTCTACTCCAAGGCCCAACAGCTTTACGGCACAAGCGAGGTCCCGGTCAACACCTTCAATAAGGTCTGGATCATCGGTGACAGGGCTAGTGTTTTTGAGCAGGGCAATACGGCCTATGTGGCGGATTTCCATTTGAAGGTGATGCTGGAAGAAGATTACCTGGCCATGCAGAAGAACAAGGAGGGTAGGGTCATGGCCCAAAGTGCAGACCTGGCCAAGCCCCAGCATAGTGTCGGCGCCGAGATCATCCGGGAGGTTATCGTCCCTGAGATCGAACGGGAGGTGAACCAGGGGAAGAATTTCGCGAATCTCCGCCAGGTGTTCTACAGCCTCATTTTGGCCAACTGGTACAAGAACAATTTGAAACAGGCCCTGCTTAACCAGGTGTATAGCGACAAGGGAAAGACGAACGGCATTGAGAGCAATGACAAGACCCTTAATGAGCAGATCTACAAGCAGTATTTGGCCGCCTATAAGAAAGGTGTTTTTAATTATATCAAGGAAGATATCGACCGCGTCAGCCAACAGCCTGTGCCCCGGAAATATTTTTCCGGCGGGGTGAAGCAGGGCCGTTCCGTCAGGTTCCCGGACCGGGCCATGACCGCCGATGGGGTCACCGCCTTGGTTGGCAGGGGTTTTCGTTTGTTGACAGAAGCCGTGATCGCAGGAAGATCATCCAGGGTCGTGGCCTTCGAACAGTTGGATGTCGGCCAAGGTTCCATCAAGGTCAAGGACGGGTCTGACGATCATGTCTTGACTAGCGAAGGAAGGCAGATGGATTTCGGCCCCGAGATCGAACGGTGGATGTCCGAACGTAAGGGCAGCAAGGCATGGCTCATCTATGCCGCTTCGCAATTGGAAGCATTGGATAAGAATTTGTATTATTGGAGAAGAGGCTATGGCCTGCAAGGGCTTGTGGACCTCCTGGACAGCAAACCCACCGAGGCTTTGTCTATGAAGGGCATGGAAGGCCGGGAGACCCTGTGGGAAGGGTTCTTGATGACGGTGATCATCAGGGCAGGATATCCGATGGACCATGCCATGGCCAGCGTTATGCCGAAAGATGATACCTCGGCAGGTCAATTCACAGAAAGGATCGAGAACCCGTTCTTGCTCAATATGCGCAACCGTTTGGCCAGGCCCGAGAAGCACATGCGGGACATGGACCGTACCCTGGCGGATGAATTGGTCAATAATGATGTGTCCGTCACCGGAGGCTGGTTGGATCTTCCCGGCGAGAGGGAGATCTTTACCGTGCGCGTTTCCAATAATGGGATCATGGGGCCCCGCAAGGGCGGCATCCGGTATGTCAAAGCATCCGATCTGATCAAGCCTGCTGGCGATGAGCCGACACCGTTCCAATTAAAGTGGCAGGAATTTTTGCGTCTTAACCCTTCTAAAGGACAGGTGGAAGCATTCATTGCCAGGTGGCTGACACAGGAAGCAAAGGCGTTGGCCATCGGGATGACGCTCAAGACTGCGGGCATCGCGAATGGATTGGGAGGAGCCAAGGGGGCTGTGTTCATTGGGGACATCATAAAGACCGCGGCAGGGCAATGGACCCTTAAAGATTGGGCCCCGAACGAATATCAGGAAACATTGCAGTATCTGACGGCCCGTGCGCATGCACGTTATTTGACCCTGCAGAACGCCATCGGCATCAACATCGATAGTCCGGCTCCGGACATCAACACGAACCCTGAATTGATGGCCGTTTATACGGATGAATACATCAGGGTGCTGGCAGAGCAGGGCATACAGAACTTTCAGCGCAGCTCCATTGGGCGGGATCAGTATGCGGATCTCTACGACCGCCTGCGGGCAGTATTGCAGGAGACCGTACAAAGGAAACCCAATGAGACGCCCTTCCTGGATATCGTTTACGCATTCTGGCAGGAAACAGGTTGGCCTGTTCCCTGGCTGGGGGTCTTCACCGGCAAGGACAAGGCCAAGGGCGGGGTGGAAGGCCGCGCGGAAGCCACGGGTGAAGGTGTGGTCGAGGTGACCAAGTATTATTATGAGCTTAAAGGCCAGAAATACCAAGGCAAGACCATGGCCGTGCAGGGCTTCGGTAATGTGGGCAGCAATGCGGCCATCGCCGCTGTACGGGAAGGTTTCATAGTGCAGGCCATCAATGATGAGACAGGGACTTTTTTTAAGGCCCAAGGATGGACCTATGATGAACTGAGAGCCATGTCCCGGCGTTCCAGTAAGCTTAGGGTCCAGTGGGAGCGTGGTGACATCCGGCGTGAAGGCGTCATGGCCACTGTGAACAATGATATCGAGATCTGGACGGCATTGATGGGGGCTGATGTCGATGTGCTGGTCCCCGCCGCCGGTGAACTTCAGATCAACGGGAACAATGTGCACAAGGTGCGTGCCAGAATGATCGTGGAAGGGGCCAATGGGCCCATTGACCCTGTCGCGGATAAATATTTACGGGAACAAGGCGTGGTGGTATTGCCGGACACCCTGGCCAATAGCGGCGGAGTGTTCGTATCGGGACTGGAAATGGCACAGGCCAAGTCGGGTAAGAGGCTTTCGCGCAGCGAGGTCAATCAGCGCTTGCGGGACATTCTGCATAAAGCCCTGGAAGATACCGTCAAGGTCGTTGAAGAGGATGCAAGATCCCCTCTACCTGAGAATATCGGTTATCGGCAGGCGTTCGACCGTGTGGCCCTGACCAATCTGGCCCGCGAACGGATGAATGGTTTTATCCTGAAATACCGCGGGGAATTGAACCTGATCCGCGAGGAATATGAACCCGGGACGACCTCGGAGATCGTGCTCAAGCGCATCGAGCGCCTGGGGCTGCTTGAAGAATGGCGGTATAATACCATGGCCGGTCTTTTATCGACGGTGCAGGCAGGGCTGGCCTATGTCTTTATGCGTCAGGGCAGCTCTCCGCTGGCCGAGAATACGGAGCAGTATATAGCCCCGTTCATCGCATGGTGCAAGGGGCTTTATGAAGATCCCGCGACCAGGTCCAAGGCCACGCGCATGATGCGTACATTTGCAAAGCTCACCCGTGAGGGTGAATTATTAAGCACCGCCATTAAGCGTTTGGGATATGATCTTGCCAAACCTGCGGATATTGCCAAGGTGCGTGGTTTCAGGGAGGAATTACTGGCGGAATTGAAGGATAACCAGGCCAAGGATGATGTTTTTGAGCGGGCCTATAAGGATATTGTGGTCAAGATCCCGGCCTTGGACGATCTGCCCAAGGATCCTGCCATGGCGGATGCCGTCAACGGCGGTATCGACTTGGGCAGCGACAATCTGCGAATGGATGTGACCAGGAAGGACGGCGGGGTGAAGGTGGAATTCGACCCCGCCATGGTTGAACAGTTCAAGCGCGGGGACTTCAGCGGGGTGACGCCGGTCATCCTTGACATTACGCCCATCCCAGGCCTTTTGCCCGTTCCGCTCTAAAACCTTGTTCTTGACAAAACGTCCTAGTTGGATATTATTGTTAGATTAAAATTTTCAACACCACAGTTCCATCAGGAGGTAATTACATGGCAGTAAAAGTCGGTATCAACGGGTTCGGCCGCATCGGCCGCATGGTGTTCCAGGCCATTTGCGACCAGGGCCTTTTAGGTAAAGAGATCGATGTCGTCGCTGTCGTCGACGTGTCGACCGATGCAGATTATTTCGCGTACCAGATCAGGTACGATTCGACCCATGGTCATTTCAAGCACCAGGTGACGACCGCCAAGAGCGATGCGTCCAAGGAAGAAGCGGACATCATTGTGGTCAACGGCCACAAGGTCAAATGCGTTGCCGCGACCAAGAGCCCGGCCGATCTGCCCTGGAAGGCATTAGGCGTCGACCTGGTCATCGAATCGACCGGTTTGTTCACCGAGAGTGAAAAGGCCGCCGGCCACATCCAGGCTGGTGCCAAGAGGGTCATCATCTCCGCGCCTGCCAAGGGCGATGTGAAGACCATTGTCATGGGTGTCAATGAAGGTGAATACGACCCTGCCAAGCACACCATCATTTCCAATGCCAGCTGCACCACCAACTGTTTGGCCCCGCTGGTCCATGTCTTATTGAAGGAAGGTATCGGCATCGAGACCGGTCTTATGACCACCATCCATGCCTACACCGCCACTCAGAAGACCGTTGACGGTCCTTCCAAGAAGGATTGGCGCGGCGGCCGTGCGGCGGCGATCAACA
>JAYVSG010000178.1:0-3344 GCA_043775535.1 Candidatus Omnitrophota bacterium | reverse complement strand
TCCAGCCCCTGTCAAAACCACCTTAACGCCATCGGACTTCATTTTTTTGAGCATTTGATAGTGTGCATAGGCGTTGGGATTATCATAGGGCTCTTCCATCACGCCCGCAAAATCCACGTGCTCGGAAGCAAAACCATCCTTGATATCTTCAAGCACCTGGTAATCCAGGTCATACCTTGAGCACATCGCACGCGCGTATGGCTCTTCATCGGCACCCGTGACCTTTACCGTATAGGTTGTGATCTTATTATTTCCAAGTGCCGCAGCAGCAACAATGGAAGAGCTATCCAGGCCACCGCTCAATTCAAATGCTAATTTCACATCCGCGCGCATGCGCATATCCACCGCAGAGAAGAAAATGCCCCTGAATTGTGCTGTTGCATCTACCAAAGAAATATCATCCTCGGTCAATCGAGATGCCGGTAAACTCCAATACTGGATCCGCCTGCTTTCGGAGATCTGGGCACCGGGACACTGTATACGGACCATTGTGGCGGCGGGAAGAGTCTTGATCTCTTTGTAGTATGTGGCCTGCTCAATATCCTTGAATCCTGTTTGAACAAACCCAAGCACGACATCTTGATCAGGCGTGGCTTTCTGGCCATTGATATTGGTCAGCGGCGCTATATAGCTTGAGAAGTACAAACCATCCCTGGTTTGACGGTAATACAGCGGCGCAACCCCCATCCGGTCACGGCACAGGACCACCGAACGGTCCGTCCGATCATATAAAGCAACAGCCCAGAAACCATTCATCCTGGACCACAGCCCATCCTTCCAACGCGCATATCCTTCGACCAGGACTTCAGTATCACATTCTGAATGGAATCTGCTGCCCAACAGCATCAATTCCTTGCGCAATTCACGATAATTATATATCTCCCCCTGGAAGACAGCCGTAACCGTGCCGTCCATGCTTGTAAACGGCTGGTGGCCCCTTGAACTTAAGTCAAGGATCGCATACCTGGTATGCGCAAAGGCCACGTCATGGGAAACTCCCGCACTATCGTTCTGGATATGCAGCAACCGAGGAACAAGTTCTGGATGTGTGGCGTCCGTTCGATAGCAATGCACACGACCATCCTTCCTTGAGATAAGACATGCCCCCTCATCATCAGGCCCCCGCCGACGAATACCGCTGAGCATGCTTTCCAGATGGCCTGCTGAGGATCGAACATCTTTACTTAGGATATATCCTGCAATGCCGCACATGGATCATTGTCTCCGCAAATACATCGATACCAGCAAACGCCATGATGGCAGGAAGAAAGGATTGCCTGCAATGGAACTCAAGAGGCGCCTGCGGGCCTCCATACGGTCTTTAAGCAAAAGGGCTTTCCTGCCCAACAGAAAATCATTCTTCCACTCACTTATAAAGAGTGTGCGGATCCTTTCCACCTGAAGCTGGACCTTTTCTTCCTTGTGCACTCCGGTCAGGCTCTTTTCATGCTCACGGTAATAATAGAGCCCCTCTTCCAATCTCTTCATACGGAATTTCTCACGGACACGCAGCCAATACTCATAGTCTTCTGCCAAGAATGCTTCCTGATGGTAATCCCCAATTATCTCATACACCTTGCGGCGATATAAGAAGCATGCCCCGACCCGATTGTCTTCATCTAAAGCAGAAGGATCTTCGATACGCCCTTCCCTCTGGATGGCCCCATCCTTATTAATGACATAATAGGGGGCATAAACCATGTCCACGTCCCAAAATTCCTGCAGTGCCCCCACCATGACGGCGATCGCCTGGGGCGCATAATAATTATCATCCGAGGTCCAGGTCAACAATGCCCCGCGGCTCATGGCGAAACCTTTGTTCAAGGCGGCAATATGCCCATGATTCTTTCCATGACGGACGTATGACAAGCGCACATCCTTGAAAGATCGGATGATATCAGGAGTCCCATCGGTAGAGCCATCATCAATGACGATCAATTCGATCCGCACGTAGGTTTGCGTAAGGCAACTTTCTATCGATTGCCTAAGATATGCCGCACCATTGTAGGTAGGCAGGATAATACTGACCAGCGGATGGACATCAGGCATTGACCCTGCCTATTGTAAAAAGGAGATAACCCTGGTTCATTGCTTTTAATTGGGATTCAGGGATGCTTTTGAAGAATTCCTGGATGTCTTTATTGTCCTTGCCCCAGAACTTAAGGGAATGGTGCGGGCCAACAGAATACTCCTCGACATCCCTTAAGCCAGCGGCTTCGAACAAAGGCTTCATTGTGAATTTAGGGTCTTCATGACCAAAGCGCCAGGTACCATCCTTCTCCATCTTTGTTTTTCCTATCCTGTAGAAAATGGAATTGGCATTGGGCACTAAACACATCACGCCTTTACGCGCAGTCTGTCTTGACGCTGATAGAACATCGATGATCTGCTTATCACTAAAATGCTCAAGGACACCGCTGCTGTATACCCAGTCCACTTGTGGGGGCCCCAAGGAAATCCCATTAAGGATATCTTGACGGTGAAAAACTGCCGTTAATCCCAGTTTACCGAACACCGCCTTGGCAAAATCAAGACTCTCTTGCGAATAGTCGAGCAGGTGCATACGCCTGCCGTAGATACTGCAAATGGCTGACAGCTCCCCCGTGCCGCTCCCTAATTCCAGAAGGACATCTTCGGGACTCGTATGATCGAGCAGCGGTTTGCTCCAGACCGGAAAATCATTGCTCTTGACCTTTTCTACAAGCTCATCCACCGTACCGCCTGCTGTGATGGCCTTGTGCCACTCCTGTTCATTGAGCATACCTTCACCTTTCTTGCCGGTCCATCCCAGGAATAGATCTGCAGGATAGGACCCCATCTTGATCGAGTAAGAACGTGCTTCGCAAAAATATTTCCCGATCGATCCACGAATAGTCTCTCGGCCGAACCACTGCTCCAAATCAGCCAACTCCATCCTTCCCAAATGCTCGACATTCTTGTCAATGATGACAAGCCTTCCATCATTCTTAAGCACACGGCACATCTCTTTAATGGCTTTACTGGATTGGATCGTATGCTCAAGGGCCTCAATACAAATGACAACATCAAAATAACCATCCGGATAAGGCAGGCATAAAAGATTGCCTTGCTTCTTGATCATAAATCCAGGTGCTTCATTTAGCAACTCATGCGAAAGATCGACCCCATGGATCTCGATCCCGGGGAACTGTTCATGGATCCGGCTGGAGAACCTTCCCTTACCGCAGCCTGCATCCAACAATCTCCCGTTCGATTGTGAAGGCATATGCTCAAGCACGAATTCAATGCGCGGATCATCGCTGGGTATTTCCCGCAAGAATATGCCGGCATGCCTGTCAAAGAACCCTTTGACCTTCAAATGAACA
>JAYVSG010000177.1:0-4078 GCA_043775535.1 Candidatus Omnitrophota bacterium | reverse complement strand
AGCGGCAGAAGAATTAAAGAATGTCCAGGCTTCTGTGCCGGCGAAGATCGCAGAAGTGCGCATGCCGTTGGAACAGAAGATCAAGGAGTTGTCGGATTCCATTCCGGTCAAGGTGGCAGAAGCCCGCAAGTCCTTGGAAGAAAAGACCAGGCAGTTAACGGAACAGCTTGCTGCTGTACAAAAGCAGGTTGGAGACAAGTCCGGTCAGGCGGGTCAATTGCAGCAAGCGCTGGACAAGTCCAATAAAGAACTGGCCTCCTTGCAGGAGCAGCAGAAGAATTCCGTTGCTGAACTGGCCAAGGCTGAAACTAAATTAAAAGATGAGCAGGCGTCGATCCCGGCAAAATTATCGGAAGTCCGCATGCCCTTGGAGCAAAAGATCAAGGAATTGACCGATCAATTCGCCGGTGTGCAGAAACAGGTCGAGGATAAGTCTGGTCAGGCAGCGCAATTGCAGCAAGCCCTGGATAAGTCCAATAAAGAGTTGGCATCATTAAATGAACAAAAACAAAGATCGAATAATGAGCTGAAACAGGTGGGTGAGGAATTAAAGAAGGTCCAGTCTTCCATATCCGCCAAGGTGGCGGAAGCCAGGATGCCCTTGGAACAAAAGATCAAGGAACTGACGGAGCAATTTGCCGGTTCCCAAAAACAGATCGGTGATAAGTCCGGTGAGGCAGCCCAGCTTAAAGGTTCCCTGGATAAGGCTAATAAGGAATTGAGCGTCCTGCAGGAACAAAAGCAAAGGATGGATAATGAGCTTAAACAGGCGATGGAAGGATTGAAGAATGCCCAAGCGTCCATCCCTGGCAAGATCTCCGAGGTGCGTGCACCGTTGGAACAAAAGGTAAGGGAATTGACGGAACAATTCACCAATGTGCAAAAGCAGGTCGGGGACAAGTCCGGCCAGGCTGCCCAGCTGGAAAAGTCGCTTGATGCAGCGAACAAAGAAACGGCATCATTGAAAGATCAAAAGCAAAGATTGGATGCTGAATTGCAGCAAGTCCGCGTGTCCATGGAACAGAAGTCCAAGGACCTTCAAGCATCATTGGCAGCAAAGATCGCAGAATCCAAGGTCCCTCTTGAATCTGGGTTGAAGTCCTTAAGTCAACAGCTGGATGCAACAGTGCAGGCCAAGGCTGAAAAAGAAAAACAGGTTTCCCAGCTGGAACAACAGATCAAGGAATTAAGCAAGACCTCTTCGGCACAGGCCGATAAAGAAAAAGAATTTGCCGGAGTACGGGAACAGCTTGCATCTATGCTCAAACAAAAAGAAGCTCTCGTCAAGGAGAAAGAACAATTGGCCCAGAACCTGGCCCAGGTCAGCGGACAGTCCGGGGGCTTGCAGAAGGCGGAAGCTGCCTTAAGGGAACAGGTCAAGGCCCTTGCAGCAGATTTGCAGAAGACCAAGGAGAACCTGCCTGCCCTCCAGGAACAGATCGGCACCAAAGACAGTCTGTTGCAAACACAGAAACAGTCCATTGCCGACCTGAATACGAAATTGTCAGTCCTTGACAAGGAAAAGAAGTCCCTGCAGGCGGGGATGGAGGCCTTGACGGACAAACTGACCAATTTACAGGATCAATATTCACGGCAGGAGAAGAAGTTCGAGAGTTTGAAGAACGAATTGCAGGGTGCGGTTAACCTGGTCAAATAAGGACAATGCCATGGTCAAGACAAGCAGGTTAAAGAGGAAAATGTTACGGCAATTCAATTTCTTGAACATTTTTGTCATGGCACTTTCCATCTTTGCGGGCTATTCCGTCGTGTCTGTTGCTTCAGCTGCCGGCGATCACCAGATGAGGTCCGGGGGCATGGAGGAGATGGTGCGTTCAACCGCAAGGATCGCGGATTCGTTCGAATTCTATAATCAGAGGAAATTTGCCAGCAATGCCCCCTAAGAGATCACCCAGGTCCCTGTTCCTGCACGATGCCAGTTCCGGGCGTCTGCCGGTCCTTATTTACATTCTTTTGTTCATGGCCTTCCTGGGCACGTTGAATTATTATATCGTGACCCGCTATTCTGCCTTGATCCCGTCCCTGATCAAGTGTCTCATGCCTGCGCTCTTCGCATTTTTCCTTACCATGGTCCTGGTGCCTTTATGCATGAAGGCCGCGCGTAAATTCCACGTTAAGGATGGCCAGGTCCCGCTTCTGGGCGGCATAGGTATTTTCGTGGCGTTTTTGACCGTTGCTTCCTTCCATCAACCATGGACCTTACAAATGAAGGCCATTGTTGCGGCTTCCACGATCATGATGGTGATGGGAACCATTGATGATATCAAGCCCTTGTCTTCAGTATTCCGTTTGACCGGACAGGTCCTGGCCTGCGCCATTGTCATTGCAGGAGGATTGAAGGTCTCCTTTATGCCCGCAACGTGGTGGGGCGAGGTTCTGGCCAGCCTGATCACCATCACCTGGATCCTGGGCATTGTCAATGCCACCAATTTTGTCGATGGAGTGGATGGATTGGCTGCAGGGTTCACGGTCATTGCCAGCATTTTTTTCTTTCTCATCACCTTCCATCTTCACCAATTCTCTGTTTCCCTGATCGCCGCCATCCTGATCGGCTGCGGATTGGGCTTCTTGATCTTTAATTTCAAGCCGGCCAAGATCTATCTTGGTGACGGGGGGAGCACCTTCATGGGGTTCCTTTTGGCCTGCCTTGCCCTCTATGGGGGATGGTCGAGCTGGGGGCCCATCACCGCCTTGGGGATACCGGTCTTGATCTTAAGTGTGCTCATTTTCGATATGATCTATATCACCATCAGTCGCATCAAGAACGGCCATGTCCGTAATTTCAGGGAATGGTTGGATTACCGCGGCACGGATCATTTCCACCACCGCCTTATCAACCTTGGATTTAAAGAAGAGGAAGCGGTGATCTTCATTTATTTTACCGCGACCATCCTTGGTTTAAGCGCGCTGGTCATCGAGCATTCGCACAAGAGCTATCCCGTCGTACTTTTGTTGATCCAGGCAGCCATGATATTCTTGAATATTACCATATTGATGTTGATCGGAAGGAAGATATTCCCCAATGCCGCAAAAAAATGAGGTCATAGGTTTAAAACGGGTATTCGTCCTGGGCCAGGTGCTGGTCTTGGCTGTGGCTATGTTCGGCCTGTTCTGGAGCATGGCCCTGAGCCATAAGCAGAAGATCTTCGACGATCTGATGGCGAAGCTCAGTGCTTCTGCCCAATTGATGGCCGATCAGTTAAAAGCGAATCAGGTACCCTTGGCCGCGGGATCTAATGCCAACGGGACCTTTATCATCAAGCAGAATGATGGCAGCATGGTCATTGACCGCCGCGGGGACGACGCAGAGGGGAAGAAACTCTGGGACCGTTACCGGACCAAGCTGGTCTATGAAATGCAGAAGCAGAAAAGGGGATGGATCGTCTACCCCGAGAATGGCCCTTTTGATGTCAACCAGCAACAGAGATTCATCCACTATCTTTCTATCGATGAGCTGAATTGGATATTGGCCATTGAAGCGCCAAAACCCACCGAGTTGCAGCTCTTGGCGGAATCGGTGAGACCCTTGTCTTTTTGGGTGATATTTGCCATCTTTCTTTTTGGGGCGACCGGGCTTTGGTTCATGACCAACCGTTATTTTGACCTGATCCGGCGCATGATCTCCGATACGCTTGAGGACAATTTCATGCATCTGAGCGGTGAAGACAAGACCTGGCGTGAGCCCGAGCAGGCTACAGAGACGGTGGAAAAACCTTCCGAGGAGCTTCCCGCGGAACAGCCTTTTGAAAAACAGATCGTCGATATCAGGCATGATGAGGAAAAAGAAAGATCCGTGCCTGCGGTCTCATCGATACAATCCGTTGTGCTGGATGCCCTGATGCAGTTCAAGAAGCCCCCGGTCAAGGCCTCAGCCCAAGAGCAGCAGCCTGCTGCCGCAGCGCATTCCTCCCCGGCACAGCAGCCTGAAGAACTTTCCTATGCCAGGGAACCCCTGCCTCCGGTGGATGGGCCTGGAGCAGCCAAGGATTTGAGCATCGACATGGGCAACATCAAATCCCCGGTCCTCAAGAAAATGATCCGGCAGTTCAGGGAGAAATAG